>CAMBRJ010000464.1 GCA_945870175.1 Gemmatimonas phototrophica | reverse complement strand
ACGTGGGATCGATCATCAACGGCGGAGATGGTCCTTACCTCTCGGCGCCGTTCGGCCGAGGGAAATCTGGCTGAGCCTGGTGTCACGCCGCCCACCTGGATGGCGGTGCAGGGAGACCGGATCATCGGCTACTGCAGCTCGCTCCCAATCCGGCTGTGGAACGGGTCCGAGCAAGTGCCAGCCTACTGGGCGAAGGGGCTCATGGTGCTACCGGAGTTCCAGAACGGTCCGATCGGCTTCAAGGTTCTCAAGGAATTGAGCAGCGCGGTTCCGCTCATCGCGGCCGTCACCGTGCATCCAGCGTCTCGGCGACTATTCGGCGCGATCGGGTATCGCGACCATGGGGCGCTTCCGAACATGCTCAAGCCTCTGAGCACCGCCCGCATTCTGGCGAAGGCCGATCCGCAGCGGCTCGCATCGGCCGGCATTCCGGTTATCGCGACGAAGATGCTCGCAATGGCGCAGCAGCTGCATGTCGCCCGCTTTTTCGGATCGGTGGTCGATGTCGGACTTCGAATTCGAAGTGGACGTATTCCTGCCGATCTGCTGGTGGGCGAGGAACCGAACCTCGCGGCGGCAGAGATCGACCGGCTGTGGCTTCGCGTTCGTCGCGAGTTGTCTGCCGCGACGGTTCGCGACGGCGCGGCGCTGATTTCGCGCTATCGCGAGAGTGCCGATGTCGCCTACCGCTGTGTCACGGTCCGCCGTTCGGGAGAACTCTGCGGCCTTATGCTCGTCCGTCCTCCCCGCGCAGAGGGGGACGTGAGGCTGGCAGGGATTCGCATATCCAGTCTCTCTGATCTGTTGGTCGCGCCCAGCGACGTGACAGCTCAGGCGGCACTCTTCGCCGCCGCCGAGTCTACTGCCGAGGCGCTCGGGGCCGACGCCGCGCTGTGCAGTCTGTCGCATGCCTCCCTTCTGCCGCTGCTGAAACGCCGCGGCTATTTTCCGCGAGCAGGGAACGTCCATTTCTTCTTGCGATCACGCGAAGGTCAAGCCGAGTGGCCCGTCGGCCTCCAGGATTGGTGGCTGACTCGGGGTGACGGCGAGTCTGATGTCACTTTTTGAGTCTTTGAACCCCCAAGCAATTATGGAACAGCAACTCGCCGCCATCTTTCGTGCCGTGTTCGATCTTGCCGAGGGGCACGACGTGCGCAACGTGCGTCAGGTGAATCACCCAGCGTGGGATTCGCTCGCGCACGTCTCGCTCGTTGGCGCGATGGAGAGTGAGTTCGGGATCGAGGTCGATGTGTCCGATTCCATGGAGATCACCTCGTTCGACGCGGCGTTGGCCTACCTCGAAGCGCACACGGGATGAAATCCGCCGAGTTCCGGATTGACGTCACTGCGCAGTCTGCGCTCGACTTTGCGGCACTCTCCGGCGACTGGAATCCGCTGCATACGAACTCGGAGTACGCGGCGGAAACCATCTTTCGGCGACCGGTGCTACATGGTGCGTTCTCGGCGGGGCTCTTCTCACGCATGGCGGGCATGTATCTGCCCGGCACCGAGTGCCTGCTCCATTCTCTGCAGCTGCGCTTCGTCGCGCCGATTGTTCCCCCGGCGTCGCTCGTGGTATCGGGACGCGTCGTCAGCGATTCGGGAGAGACGGGAAGAGTCGACGTCTCGGTTTCGGATGCGCTGACGGGCGTCCGTTATGTAGACGGGAGCTACGGGTTCGGTCGGCACGTCGCAGGCGGGTCATCTGCTGCCCAGCTTCCATCGGCCGGAGCATCGCCGGACGCGGTATACACGGACGTGCCAGTCGTTCTGGTGACTGGTGCGAGCGGCGCCATCGGTCGCGCCCTGACCGCTCGTCTGGGCGCGCGCGCACTTGGCGTGGCGCGCTCGGCACCTGGGCATTGGGCGCAGATCGCGGACATCGAGCAGCTTCCGCTTCAGATCGAATCCCTGCTCGCCGGTCGTGCGCTCGCCGGAATCGTGCACTGCGCATGGCCGGCTCCGGACAATGTGCAGTTGACCGCGCTTCCTGTCATCGATTCGGGCGTTGAGCACTTCGTCGCGGCACCGCTGCGTCAGAGCCTCGTACTCGCGAAAATCCTGAAGACGTATGGAGTGCCCGACGCCGCGCTGGTGCTGCTCGGCTCGACGGCGGCTTCGCCTGGGCGGCACAATTATCGGATGCCGCTCTACAGCCTCGGGAAGGCGCTGATCCCGGAGTTGGTTCGCGTGCTTGCGACGGAACTTGGTGCCACAAAGCAGCGCGCGCTGGCTGTCGTGCTCGACGTCGTGGACGGCGGGATGAACGAGAGTATGAGCAAGATGGCCCGAATCGCGCATGCGGGACGTGCGCCCAGCGGAACACTGCCGAGTGCAGATGATGTTGCTGCTCAGCTCATCTGGGTGCTCGAGAACAAGAGTATGCTGATGTCGGGAGCCGTCCTTTCGCTGACCGGTGGAGCGTTGCCGTGAACTTTCTGCAAGCGCACGCGATCGTGAAGGCGTTTGCTGGAGGTCCTGCTATGCCGTTATTGGTGGGAATGTCCGGCACGGCTGAGCCGCTGAGCGTCTTCCTCTCCGCTGCCGCGGCACAGCGCGGATATGATGCGAAATTGCGGTTCCTGCCCTTCAACACGCTGCAGCAGGCGGTCCATGAGCCGTGCACGCCGGGTGAGCACGAGTGCTTTGTCCTGATGCCCTGGGACCTCGTGCCCGAACTGGACTGGAGAACCGGGCTCTCGCGCACGGAGTTGCGGGAACCCGAACTGCAGGCGCGCGCGCATGACGTGTTGCACCGGCTGGCCGAGCGAGGCGCGCGTGTTGTGTACGTGCCCGCACCGTGCCCTCCGCTCTGGCTCGACCCGTCGCGGAATGCGTCGCTGTCGCAGTGGCTGATCGGAGCGGCACTCCAGGTTCGCGCGATCGTGGCCGATGAGAGTGTCTTCTCGCTGCGATCGTACCTCGCGTCGGGGCTGCCGATCGACACGTCGCAGATTGGCGCGGTCGCCTCGCTGATCGTAAGCGCGATCACCGACAGGATTCACTCC
>CAMBRJ010000463.1 GCA_945870175.1 Gemmatimonas phototrophica | reverse complement strand
AGCCCCCGCGATGCCAAGCATCGCGGGGGCTTTTTGTCAGAACGAGAGCGACGATCAGTTGAGCAAACGCTTGGGCTCGGGGCGCTCTTCTTCGGCCGTGGCCTGCTCCGCCGTTCCCGCACCCACGCGATCATTGCGCGGGGCCGGCTCGGTGATCTGACGCTGCGCATCACTCAGATTGCGCTTGAACTCGTTAATACCTTTGCCGAACGAACCGGCGATCTCCGGAATGCGCTTGGCTCCAAACAGGAGCAGCACAATCACCAGGATGATCATGATCTCCATGAAACCGAAATTCTGTAAACCCATAGGAAACTCCTAGAAGAGGGACCGCGCGATCAGGTAAGCGATCAATACTCCCAGGAGGCTCAAGAGTGAGACATCCAGGGCGACAGGTCCAACAGCGAACTTCAATATAATCAGGTCGATCGGGAGTGGCCCGATCGCCGGCGTCACGCCGGTCGTCAGAAACTCCTTGACGGCGCCAGCCGGTAAAAACCGGCGCGCCACCTCCGTCAGCAACCCGCCGGCTACGAATCCCGAGGCCAGCACCAACAGGTGAAACACCGGCCGGTGCTTGGTTGGTCCACGGGCCATCACCAGCGCCGCTCCACGACGTACGCGATAGCGTCCGTCAATGCTGTACGCGCGGCGCACTCCGGCAAGTCGGCCAGCGCGTCTTCGGCCTCCCGAGAGAACTGATCGGCTCGCCGGCGGGCATAGTCCAAGCCGCCGTGGTCGCGAACGATCTCCACCACTTCGGCGATCGCCTCGTCTTCCGGCTCGGCAGCCGCGAAGAGCGCATCAACACGGGCACGCGCCGAGGCCGGCATCTCACGCAACGCGGCAATCAGCGGGAGCGTGACCTTATGCTCCTTCAGGTCGAGTCCGCTCGGCTTGCCCGTCATTTCCTGCCCTTCCGTGTAGTCCAGCAGATCGTCGGCCACCTGGAACGCCATGCCGAGGCGCTCGCCGAAGCGCGCCAGTGATGTACGATGGGTGGGCGCGCCACAGAGGGCACCGACTTCGCAGGCGGCCATGAACAGCGAGCCCGTCTTCGCGCGAATCAACGTATCGTAGTCGCGTTCGGTGAACGCCAGCGCGTCATACGCGGCAAGCTGCCGAATTTCACCGAGGGTCATTTCATTCGAGGCGTGCGTGACCGCCTTCATCGCCTCGAGATCGCCCAGCGTCACGAGTTCACGCAGCGCGCGCAGATAGAGATAGTCGCCCATGATCACCGAGACTTGGTGACTGAACAACGCATTGACCGTCGGCATGCCGCGACGCAGCACCGAATGATCCACGGCATCGTCATGGACCAGCGTGGCGAGATGAATCAGTTCGATGATCGCGGCGAAGGTAATCGCACGAGCTGGCGGTTCGTGCTCGACACTGCTGGACAGCAGCAACAACGTGGGCCGGAAGAGTTTCCCCTTCATCCCCATCAAATGCCCCTGCACCTCGTTCACCAGCGGCACATCGGCCGAAACGATACGCCACAGCTCCTGTGACACCTTGGACAAGTCGTCCTGAACGGGCGCCTGAATGTCGCGCAGGGCCGCCGCCAACGCCGTCGGCGTCCGCGTGGAAAGCATCATCGCGCTACCTGGTCGAGCGCCGCCAACCTGGCGGCAGCGTCACGGAAATGGATGTCAGTCGCATAGACACGCTGATAATAGCTACGAGCCTCGTCCCAGCGCTGCAGGGCCTCGCATGAATATGCGAGAAGATAGAGGACACCCACCCGTTGTTCGTCATCCAACCCCGGTTCGTGGAGGGCCCGGGACAGCACCGTCGCCGCGACTTGGTACCGTCCCTGCTCCACGAAACATTGCCCCAAAGCCTCGTAGGCGGGAAGTCGGTGGGACCGGCTTCGGAGCGCCTTCTGGAACTCCTCGATCGCATCATCGAGCAGCCCCATTCCCTTATAGGCGACGCCAAGGTCGTAATGGCTTTCGTGGTCATCCTCCCCAAGTGAACGCGCCACCCCCTCCTTGAAGTGCCTGAGGAGGGCATCGAAGTCTGCCTGTTCGTCGCCACTGATGGCCGGCTCCCGCATCCGCATCCGCGTCGAGGCAGGCGCGTCATCGTCCCGGAGCCACTCCGCAAGGTCGACGAAATTGGCATCGGTCCCCGGCTTGGGAGGCGGTGGCGGCGCGGCGCTCCCAAGTGCTTCCCGGGCCCGGCCGTCGTACGGGTCGATTTCGAGTACGCGCGCATAGACGGCCCGAGCACGGCTCTCCTCCCCAATCCGCACGAGCGCGTCGGCCAGATCGAGGTATGCGACACGGAGGCGTCCCTGATCTTGAATCCGCACCGACAACTCGACGCGCTTCTGATGGAAGGCCACGCGTTCCGGCGCCACTTGGACGAGCGTATCGGCAATGTCGGCCCCTGATTGCAGATCGCCCTGACCGATCAAGCCCTGCTGCGCCGCTTCGAGCTCAGCGAGCCCCGCATCCCGTTCGCCGGCCTCGAACAATGCCTCGGCCAAACGACGGCGCAGCAGCCAGTCCTTCGGCAGCTTGGCCACGGCGGCCCGAAGCGCATTGCGGCGCGAGGTCGCCACCAACGTCGCCTCGGCCGCGACGGCGGCAATCGGCAGCGCCGGCGTGACGCTGACCGGTCGCCCTTCCTCGACGGGTGCCTCGGCAGGCATCGCCGGTCCTTGTGCTGTCACCACGTCGTCGTCAGACGAATCCTCCAGCGACTCCGGTTCGTCCACGACGACGGCAGCGGCCGCCGCTGGGGCAATCTCCGCGTCCCCGGCCAAGGACTCGGATTCCACCGTGGCCGATGCCGCGGACACGCCGAGCGCGGCGATGCCTGCCTCGACGAGCTCATCATCGAGCACCAGTGGGGGCAACTCACCTGGCAAGATGAAATCGTGCGGATCGATTCGGAACGGCGCACGCAGCGCGGCAACCGGCGCTTCGGAGATCTTCTCGCCGGCTTGCGGCGGTTCCTCGTCCATCATTTCGAACGCGCCGTCCGCCTCCGCCTGCACTTTCGCGAG
>CAMBRJ010000462.1 GCA_945870175.1 Gemmatimonas phototrophica | reverse complement strand
TGATGGAGCTGCGCACGGGCGCGTCGCCAGACGGTCGCATCATCTCCGGCCTGCTGCTGCCGTTGTTCAACGGGGTGTCGCCGGAGACGGCGCATGTCGTGGCGCGCGTGTCGTGGTGGACGCACGCGGCGCTTATTCTGTACTTCCTGAATCACCTGCCCGGTTCCAAGCACCTGCACGTGCTCACGTCTCTGATCAATGTGTGGTTCTCGAACACGAGTGGTCCGGGGCGCATTGGGGCCATGCGTCCGATGGACCTCGAAGCGGAGGACGCGGAGCAGTTTGGCGCGTCCGATGTCGAGCACCTGAGCTGGAAGAACCTGCTCGACGGCTACTCGTGCACCGAGTGCGGGCGGTGCACGGCGGTCTGTCCGGCCAACAGCACGGGCAAGCTGCTGTCGCCGCGCATGATCGTCGTGAAAACGCGCGCCCGCCTGACCGAGAAGGCCACCACGCTCGATGCGATCGCGGCCGGCGGTGGCACCGCGACGGAAGAGCAGACGGCGGTCCTCGCCAAGAACCTGCTCGACGACTGGATCACGGAAGAAGAACTGTGGGCGTGCACCAGCTGCCGTGCGTGCGTGCAGGAGTGCCCGGTCAGCATCGATCAGCTCGACATCATCAACGAGCTGCGTCGCGACCTGGTGCTGATGGAGTCACGCTTTCCCGAGGAGCTGGCCCCGGCGCTCACGAGCCTCGAACGCAACGGCAGTCCGTGGGCGTTCAGCGCGTCGGATCGTGCGCAGTGGGCCGAGGGGATGGACATCCCCACCATGGCCGAGCTGGTGGAGAAGGGGGAGAAGGCCGACATCCTGTTCTGGGTCGGTTGCATGGGATCGTTCGACGATCGCGCCAAGAAGATCACGGTGGCGTTCGCGCGCATCCTGCAGGCGGCCAACGTGCGCTTCGCGATTCTCGGACAGGAAGAGACCTGTCACGGCGATCCGGCGCGTCGCATGGGCAACGAGTATCTGTATCAGATGCTCGCCAAGGGCGTGATCGAAACGCTCGATGGCTACCACGTGAAAACCATCGTCACGTTCTGCCCGCACTGCTTCCATCAGATGGGCAGTGAGTTTCCGGATATCGGCGGCAACTACGAAGTCATTCACCACACCGACTACATCGAACGGTTGCTCGAGGCCGGGCGTGTGCCGCTCGACACGGAACATGGGCAGCGCCTCAAGGTCGCGTACCACGATTCGTGCTATCTCGGTCGCTACAACGACATCTATGACGCGCCGCGCAACACGCTCAAGCGTGCGCTGCCGATCATGGAGCTCGTGGAGCCGCCGCGCACGAAGAGCCGCGGCATGTGCTGTGGCGCCGGCGGCGGTCGCATGTGGATGGAAGAAAACGTCGGCAAGCGCGTGAACGTGGAGCGCAGCGAAGAGCTGTTGGCCACGGGCGCCGATCAGATCGCCGTGGCCTGTCCGTTCTGCATGACGATGATCACCGATGGCGTTGCCAGTGCTGGCAGCAGCGTGCCGGTGCTCGATATTTCCGAAGTGGTGGCTTCGCGGTTGTTGCCCATCGTGGCCCGCGCTTAGCGCTGCCCCTCGATGGGCCGGTGGCGCAGGCGCATCACCTGAATTTCCTGCTTGACCGGCCCTTCCTCGAATTTCGTCGTGACGGTGTCGAAGATCTCGAGGCCGACGTGCATGAGATTGTCACGGAACATGGGCAGCGCGAGACGGCCTGGATCGGCCACCATCGCCACGCCGTCGGGCGCCAGCGAGCGGGCCATGCATTCGCCCACGAGGATCGCGTACTCCTTCTCGTACAGCACGTCGGCCGCCATCACCACATCAAACACGCCCAGATCCGTGGGCCATTCGCGCCAGTTGACCATCCGCACGATGGGCTCGTGCCCCAGGTTTCGCGCCGCGTTCCCGCGGGTCACGTGCAGCGCGTCCTCGTAGTAATCCGTCGCGGTGACGTCGAACCCGCCCAACATCGCCCCCACCGTCGCGAGTCCGAGGCCGCAGCCCATCTCCAGTAGTCGACGCCCGGCGCCCGCCTCGCGCGCCATCGTCGCCGACAGGACTCGTGCCGACGGCCACAGATCAGCCCAGTATGGCAGCCGTTCGTCCAGCACATAGTCAGCTTCACTGATCAGGTGATCGGCGTTCTCCGGCTTCACGAGCGTGACCGCACGTCCTCCGACGTCGACCGTTTCCGTGGCGAGTGAAAAGCAGCGTCCAAGCGCGTCGTCGAGCGCCTCGCCATGCAGGTCGGTCAGGATCGGTCGCGTCATGTCGTCATGAGTGGAACGTCGGGCAAAAGGATCGCGGTGAAGAGCATACCGGGTTCGGCGCGAGACACCTCGGGCGGAATCAGGAGCAACGCGTTGGCGAGGGCCATCGTGCGCAGCAGGTTCGACCCCTGCGCACCAGCCAGTCGTGCTTCGGGCGTGCCGTCAGCACCCGCCGAGATGATCACGCGCAGGAAGTGCGTGAGCGGTGCCGGTGTGTCGGCGCTATCGACAAAGCGCACGGGCACGCGCAGCGGGCGATGTCCGGCGTGTCCGCCCAACAGCCGAATCAGCGGCCACGCGAACAGCGACCCGGTCACCATCGTGGACACGGGATTGCCGGGCAGCCCGATCCATGGCACTTCGCGTACGGTGCCGGTGCCGATCGGACCGCCCGGGCGGATGCGTGCGCGCCAAAAGGTTTGCCGGCCGCCCAGCGCCGCCAGCGCGTCGCGGGTGTAGTCGTGCGCACCCACTGACACGCCGCCCGTTGTGATCAGCACATCACAGCCGTCGTCGAGGGCGCCTGCGAGCGCGTTGGTCAAGGCGCTGAGGGTGTCAGGCACCAGTGGCAACGTGCGCACCTCGGCGCCGGCCGACCGGAGCAACGCCGGGAGTGCATAACTCGTGGATGACACGATGCGTTGTCCCGCCTCCACCTCGTCGAACTGATCGAGCATCACGAGTTCGTCGCCGCTGGACACGATCGTCACGCGCGGCGCGCGATACACCGACACCGTGTGTGCACCGATGCTGGCCAGCACACCCAAGTGGGA
>CAMBRJ010000461.1 GCA_945870175.1 Gemmatimonas phototrophica | reverse complement strand
CGCCGACGAACGCTATCATTTCGGCCGCATCGCCGAGGTGACCAACGTGCCGGCGGTCGCCAAAGCGCAGGCGGACACGATCCTCCAGGCCACGCCCAACAACCTGCTCGGGCTGCTCCTGGCCGCCCGCGCCGCCCGCATGACCGGCGACAACGCGGCGGCCAAGGGCTTCGATCAGCGTCTGCTCAAAACGCTCGAGCCGGAGTTGGCGACCCGCCTGCCCGACTACGACATGCACCGCGCCGAAATCGACCGCGCGGCGGCCGACGCCCGTCGCCCCATCTGATCTGCTCCCGCAGACCGCGCGCGGCGGCGTCATGCGTGGGCTGTCACACGTAATCAGCTGATTGCCGATGCTGGAGATGCGTAGTACGCTGTGAGGGGGACTGCCGACGTCCAACGGCAGCACCTCGCCTTGGGAGTCTCTGAAGGTGACGCGCTGGCGCATGCGATGGCGTATGTCCGCACGGTTTATTCGGAACGCATCAACCGACCGTTCGTGGTCACGTTCGCGGACTGATCCGCGAGAGGTGTCACCGTTGTGAGCGTTCCCCCATCGGTCGTACCGCCCGCGTTGCGTCGAGACGCGCACACCGATCGCATCCGCACCCTGCTCACGCAACTCGCGCAGGATCTCGCGGACAGTGCGCTGACCAATCGCCCCCTGTTCGAGCGGCTCTCGGCCTCGCTCGCCCTCGCCCTCGACGCCCTCGACGCCCTCGACGCCCTCCTGCTCGACGAGGACGAGCGCGTGGCCCGCGAACGCGAGCACCTGCTCGCCACCGCGCTCACCACCATCGACCACCCCATTCTCATTCTCGATCGCATGGGCGTGCGCTACGCCAATCCGGCCGCCGCACGTGAGTACGAGTGGTCGCAGGGTGAGCTCATAGAGATGCAGTTCGAGCAACTCGTCGCCGGACAGGGTTTCCGGGAGGGCCGGCACGAGGCCGATGGCCTGCGCGAATCCGGGGTCCGCCTGTCGCACGACCTGCACCGCCGCCGCGATGGCAGTGAGTTCCCCGCCGCCGTCACGATCAGCCCGCTCATCGGACACGACCGCGAGTTCCTCGGACACGTCGTCAGCGTGCGCAACATCAGTGTGGACCGACGCCTCGAGGAACAGCTCCGGCAAACGGAGAAGATGGTCGCCCTCGGCGAACTCGTGGACGGCGTCGCGCACGAGATCAACAATCCGCTCACGGGGATCTCGGCCTTTGCGCAGCTCCTCCTGGAAGAGGAGCTCGGGGACGACCAACGCGAATCGGTCCGGCTGATCAAGCAAGAGAGCGACCGCGCCAACGCCGTGATCAAGGATTTGCTGCTGTTCGCGCGGAAAGCAGAGCAGGGCACCGCGCCGGTAGACATCAACGACCTGATCGAACAGACGATACGCCTCCTGGCGTACCCACTGCGCAGCGCCGGCGTCCAGGTCGACCTGCAACTCGATCCCACCGCGCCACGTATCAGCGGCGACTCGCAGAAGCTCCAGCAAGTCCTCCTCAACGTGATCGGCAACGCGGAGCATGCGATGCGTGGCCGCGATCAGCGGCGGCTCATCGTCCGCACCACGCACACGGAAGACCGGGTCGTCATCACCACCGTCGATACGGGCATCGGCATGACCGCAGACGTGCGACGACGCATCTTCGATCCGTTCTACACCACCAAACCGGACGGCCTCGCGACAGGACTCGGCCTGAGCGTCAGCTACGGTATCATTCACGCGCACGGCGGGACGATCGATGTCGAGTCCGGGCTCGATGTCGGCTCGACCGTCACCATGGTGCTCCCCGCCGTGCTTTCTGACCGACTATGACCAGTTTCTCGGTTCCCGATCCACTTGTGGCGATCGAAGCCGCCGGTGCCGCCCTCGCACAGGAGGCGATGCGCCGTATTCTCGTGGTCGACGATGAGACCACGATCCGCCTGGCGCTCAGTCGTTTTCTGCGCACACGCGGCTTTGAGGTGGAAGTGGCCGATTCCGGCGCGGCCGCGCTCGAGATCCTGGCCCACAGCCGCTTCTCGTTGATGCTCTGCGATCTCCGGATGCCCGGCCTCAGCGGCCTTGACGTGGTCCCGCGCGCGCTGGCGCTGGACACGGATCTCGGCATCATCATGCTGACCGCCGTCAATGACGCCGCCAGCGCCACCGAGGCCCTCTCCAGCGGCGCGTTCGACTACCTCACGAAGCCCGTCGAGCTTCCCGATCTCCAGGCGTCCGTCGAGCGCGCCATGATGCGCCGCGTTCGCCATATGGAGCGGCGGGCGATCGATCGCCTCGTGCGCGAGGAAGTGGCGCTGCGCACGGTTCAGCTGGAGCGCGAGAAGAGTGCGCTGCGCGCGATGAGTGTCAGTGTCGCCGAGACGCTGATCAACGCCATGGAAGCGAAGGACCTGTACCTGCGGGGGCACTCGCAGCGGGTGGCGGAAATCGCCGCCGGGATCGCCGGGCACCTCGGGCTGGACACCGTCACCATCGAGGTGATTCACGCCGCCGGACGCCTGCACGACGTCGGCAAGATCGGCATTCGCGAAGCGGTCCTCAACAAGCCGGGCCCCCTCACGCACCAGGAATTCGCCCATGTGCAGGATCACGTGCGGATCGGCCTCGAGATTCTCTCGCCGCTCCATCACCTGGGCGACGCCCTCCTGTACATTCGCGACCATCACGAGCACTGGGACGGCAGCGGCTCTCCGTTCGGGCGTGCGGCCGATGACATCAGCATCGGCGGGCGGATTCTCACCGCCGCCGATGCCTTCGACGCGCTCACCTCGCATCGAGCCTATCGGGAGCCGCTGACGGCCGTCACGACGCTCGATTACCTCCGCACCCAGGCCGGTCGACTGCTCGAACCACGCATCTATGACGCCCTGCACGCGGTGGTGCGAAACGGCACCGTGGAAGGAATTCCGCGCGTCAAGTAAGCCCAACGCTTGACTCCCACGCTTTTTGTATGTACTTGGTCGTGCTATTCAGCTGCACACGAAGTCGTGGGTATCGCGAGCCGCACCGGCTCCCGCCGGAGCAGGAGCCGGTGCGGACGACGATC
>CAMBRJ010000460.1 GCA_945870175.1 Gemmatimonas phototrophica | reverse complement strand
CGTGCCTCGGCGGGGATGACTGCTCCGGAGCGCGCGAGCGTCATCATGACGAGCCGCATCACGCCGATCGCCGCACGACATCACGTCGGCACGCCTCTCACTAATCGGGGACATGGCGGACGCGACCAACCGCCGGACCCATGAGTATGGATCCGGCGGTTGGCGTGGTGCATTCACGATGTTCTTCGCAGAGCGGGAGACGGGACTCGAACCCGCGACATCAAGCTTGGAAGGCTAGCGCTCTACCAACTGAGCTACTCCCGCGTTCTCCGATGCTACCCGCTGAAACCGCCAGCGGTCCTGCAGTGGTGAGGGAAGGATTCGAACCGTCGAAGGCTTGCGCCGACAGATTTACAGTCTGTTCTCGTTGGCCACTTGAGTACCTCACCGAGGCTCTCTCCGACGCGCCATGGCGGGCGCCGCTGCCGAGCTTTGAAAGAGCTGACGGTCGGGATTGAACCGACGACCTGCTGATTACAAATCAGCTGCTCTACCAACTGAGCTACGTCAGCAGAATGGGTGTACTGCCCATTCCGGACAAGACGATCAGGATAATCCGACGGGGCCCCGAATTCAAGCAGCCTCGCGCGGATACCCGATGGGATTTACCCCTTCCGCCAGCGCGTGCCCTCGGGACCGTCCTCGATCAGGATACCGCGGGCGGTCAGTTCGGCGCGCGCCGCATCGGCCGCCGCAAAATCCCGGCGCTCGCGGGCGGCCCGACGGGCGCCCAGTTGCTCCTCGACCCAGGCGGCCAATTCCGCGTCTACATCTTGCTCCGGCACGAGGTCGAGGACGCTGTCCATGAGCCGAAAGGCAGCCCGCGCGCGCTCCAACGCCGGCAGGTCGGTTCCGGCGTCGTCCAGTTCCTTGTTGGCTTCGCTGATGAACGTGAACAGCGCGGCCAAGGCTTCGGGGGCGTTCAAGTCATCGAACAACGCCTCCAAAAACGCCTTCTCGGCCCGCGTGGCGGCATCGGCCAACGCCGCCGTGCCGGTGGTGGCCTCGGACAGGCGCAAGGCAAAGGCGCCAATGCGATTGACGGCCGCGCGCGACTGCTCGAGCGAGTCGTCGCCCAGATTCAGCTGCTTGCGGTAGTGCGCGTTGAAGACGAAGTGGCGGTACACCGTGCCACTGATGCCTTGATCGCGCATCTCGACCACGTTGGCCACGTTGCCGACCCGCTTGGCCATCTTGGCGCCATCGGTGAGCAGGAACTCCCCGTGGCACCAGCAACGCGCGAACGTCTTGCCGGTGGCGGCCTCCGACTGGGCGATTTCGTCTTCGTGGTGCGGGAAGATGAGATCGATGCCGCCGGCATGCAGGTCGAAGGTTTCGCCAAGGTATGTCATGGCCATGGCGGAGCATTCGAGGTGCCAGCCGGGGCGACCACGCCCCCACGGCGAATCCCAGGCGGCGCCGGTGGCTTCGTCTTCCGGCTTGGCCGCTTTCCAGAGGGCGAAGTCCTGCGCGTTTTCCTTGGCGTACTCGTCCTGCGCCACGCGCGCGCCGGCGCGGATCTCGCGTTTATCCAGCTGGGACAGCTTCCCGTAGTCCGGAAAGCGATCGATCGCGAAGTACACGGACCCGTCGTCGGCGAGATACGCGACGTTGTTGGCGACGAGTCGCTCCACGAGCGCGATCATCTCGGGGATATGCTCGGTGGCCTTCGGGTAGCGCTCGGCATCCTCGATGCGCAAATAGCGCCGGTCGCGATGGAACAGCTCGGTGAACGGCTCGGTGACGTCGAGAATATTCACGCCCGTGGCAGCCGCCTTCCGAATGATCTTGTCGTCGACGTCGGTCAGGTTCATGACCTGTTCGACCTGCCAGCCGGCCAGCCGAAGAACACGCCGCAGCAGATCCTCAAAGAGGAACGTGCGGAAATTGCCAAGGTGCGCCGGGTTATAGACCGTCGGTCCACACGTGTACATACGCACCGTCTGTCCATCGTCGGGCGCGAACGGCTCGACGCGGCGCGCGAGCGTGTTGTACAGGCGGAATTCAGGCATCGGCGTGAAGGCGGGCGTGGGGCGGGATCTCCGTGGGATCTCCCGGCGGTTTACGGCGTTCATTCAATGTAGAAGGTAATTCACGCATGTTGCTCCCCCACTTCCACCCGGACCAACTCCATGACGCCTCTCGATTCTCGTCCGCGCCGGACCTCGCGCGTTGCCACCATGGTCGGCATCGGCGCCCTCGTGGCGGTTGCCCTGGCGGCCCGCAGTCAGGGTGGGCCGCAGGGCACGGCGCCTTCGGCCGTCGCCCCTGCCGACTCGATGGTGCAGGACAGCACGCAGCGTACCGACACAACGGCCGCGGCCGACTCGATGGCGATGCCGGACAGCGCGATGATGACGCAGGTGGCCGCGGCGCCGGCGCCGCAGGCCACGGGCACCTGGCCCGTTGACCCGGTGACGGGTCAGACGATCATCAACGGCGAGCCGGTGGTGGGTCGCGTGTTCATCATGCAGAAGCCCGACGGCCTGGTGAAGCTGGGCACGTGGCAGGGCCAGTACGTCGGCGAGCCGAGCGCGCCGGAGCCCGCCAACGTGGGCACGTCGTACACGGTGCCGGCGCCAGAGCAAACGCGCCGTATGCGTGGCATCATGATTCAGTCGACGCTGTGGGCGATGGATGGCAAGCGATCGGCGCGTGAGCGTCGCTTTTACCGCGCGCAGTCCACGGGCGAGGCGCTGGGTCGGCAGTAGGTCGCTCGGTGTCGGTGCGGTATCGGCGGGGCGTCTGCACATCGTGCAGGCGCCCCGCTCGCAGTTCGAACCCGCGAATCGTGCGTGAGGCCGTCGCTGGGGTTTGGGGCGCGTAGTCCGCGCGTGGCTCGTGCGCGGCGCGCACCGGCAGCGGGCGAGGCTCGTCGTCGGGGCGCACCACCGGCGGTGAACAGGCGATCACGATGCCGTCGCGTCGTTCATGGGCGTGCCGGCCCCACTGCCGCCATTCGGCCGCTTCGCGCCGCGTCACCGCGCCGTCACGAGAGGCGCGCAGTAGGTAGAGCGTGCGCGAGGTGGGCGCGCTCGAGGGCACCTCCACGTCCTGCCATCCAC
>CAMBRJ010000459.1 GCA_945870175.1 Gemmatimonas phototrophica | reverse complement strand
GTCGCCGGACTCGTCACCGCACGGCCTGTCGGTAGTGCGAGAGATACCGGCCGGCAACGGCTTCCGGCGAAAAGCGGGCAAGCATATCTTCGCGCGCGGCCATGCCGCGTTCATGCGCGCTGGCCTCGTCGGCGAGTAATCGGGCAAGTGCCTCACCGAGCGCACGCGTGTCCCCCACCGCTACCAGTGTGCCCCCATGCTCTGGGCGCACAACATCGATCAGGCCACCGTCAGCATATGCCACGACTGGCGTGCCGCAGAGCTGCGCTTCCACCGCTACCAGCCCGAGCCCTTCTTCGCGTGAGGGAATCGCCAGTGCGCGCGCCGCTTGATACAGTGGGACCAATGCGGGTTGCGGAAGGGCACCGTACCATCGCACGCGCTCTGCGAGGCCAAGACTGGCGGCGCGCGCCGCCAACGACTCGCGCTCTGGTCCGTCACCGACGACATCGAGCATGGTAGCGTCGCCGCCGAACTGTGCGTCGTGCGCACGCATTGCCGGAGACACCATCGCGTCGAGCAGATCGGCGAGGCCCTTCTGCGCGTTCAGCCGGCCTACGAACAGAATTCCGCTGCGCGGCGTAACGGTCGTTGGTGATGACTGCGCGAGCGGAGCAAAGTGCCGCGAATCTACCGGCATCGGAGACACGGCGACCGTGGCGTCGGGCGCGATGCGGCGTGCCGTCTCGGCGAGCCACCCAGAAACAGCCGTAGCGAGTGCGGCTTCGTTGAGCACCGCGCGCATGACGGCGCGTGCGGGGGCCATCCGCCGGGCGAGGCGGACATCGGAGCCATGCATGGTGATCACTAACGGTGGATCGCCCGCGCGGCGCGAGCGCCAGAGCGCTAGTCCGGCAGGAAACCACCAATGCGCGTGCACGAGGTCGTACGCCTCACCCGCGCGCGCCGCCGCATCGACCCGTTCGCGAACGGCGCGCCGCATGGCTCGCAGCATCCCCAGCAGGGCCAGCTTTCCGCCCCACGAGGACATCACCTGCTCGGCCATGTTCCCCGCATACGCGAGCGTCATGCGAGCGTCGCTTGCATAGCGCACGCGCTGAATCCGAACGCCTTCCAGCGTGTCGACATCCGCAAGGCCGGCGGCGGCTGGTGCGATCACCTCGACCTGCGCACCGGCCGACTGCAGCGCGACGGCGAGCCGAAGAACGAATGACCCGGCGGCGTCGCCGACGAAGCGCGGCACATTGTGCGTCACAAAGAGCACGCGCACGGCGCGGGGCACTGGAGCGCCGGCCGTCAGGGGGACTCGCGATCGGCGCCGGAGGTCACGTTGAGCATGACCTCATCGGCATCCTCGTCGTGCTGCGCACTGGCCAGCTCGTCGAGCTCGCGACGCAGCTCGCGCACCTCGGACCGCTGCTGCGCGATCTGCTCGCCCAAGAGTCCGGTGGCGAAGAAGATCGAGCCGAGCATGAGGCACGTCTGGATCACCGTCCACACCCAGCGCTGCCCTTGTCCCGTGATCGCAAGCCAGACGAGCGCTCCGAGTCCGGAGAGGAGCCCGGCGGCGAAAAGCGCCACCCCGAGCATGCCGAACGCGAGCAGCGGTTTTTGTCCGAACTTGAGTTCGAACCACACGGCGATCATGTCGAGCACGCCGATGGGAATACGCGAGAAACCAAACTTTGAACGACCGGAGTGGCGGGCGTAAAGCGGCACGGGCACTTCGGTGACGGTGAAGCCCTGTGCCGCCGCCATGACGATCATGTACCGGTGAAAATCCGGTCGCATCGGGAGCGCCGCCATGATTTCTCGGCGGTACGCCTTCACATTGTTCAAGTCACGCACGGGCACGTGGAAGAGCGTGCGACTGAGCCGGTTATAGATGCCCGAGACGAAGGCTTTTTCGTATTTGCCCTGCTTGTATCCCGTGACCATGTCCGACTCTCCGGCCAGGATCGGGTTCACGAGGCGCGGAATATCTTCCGGCTTGAATTGCAGGTCGGCGGGATAGAACACCAGCACGCGCCCATGCGACTGGAGATATCCGGTGCGCAGGGCTTCAGCAATGCCGCGTTGCGCACGGTGGCGCACGGGTCGCAGGAAGGGATACTGTGCGCAGAGTTGCTGCAGCAGTGCCCAGCTTCCGTCGGTGGAGCCATCGTCGACGACCACCACTTCGTAGCGGGCCGACTCGGTGCGGAAGGTGGCCTCGCACAGCTCGAGGAAGAGCGCGAGGTTGCCCGCTTCATCCTTCGCCGGCACGAGAACGCTGACGTCTACAATAGGTGTAGACGCCGAGCGGGAGACGCGCCGGAGCGGACGAGGGGAGACGGTCATTCGAAGAGAGATGAGATCGCGTTGAGTCGTGTGCGCGGGTCAGACGCGCTTTCGCATACGGGCAGGCAGCACGCCGAGTTGGTCCCGGTACTTGGCGACCGTACGACGCGCAATCTGGACACCGGTCTGCTGCAAGATCTCAACGATCGCTTGATCGGTGAGCGGATTCTTGGTGTCCTCCCCAGACACCAACTTCTGGATCTGGTCCTTGATCCCGCGCGCGGACACGTCGTCACCATCGCTCGTGGCGAGCCCGGACGAGAAGAAAAACTTGAGCGGCAGCACGCCGCGCGGCGTTTGCACGAATTTTTCGTTGGTGACGCGACTGACGGTGGACTCGTGCATGCCCACGGCTTCGGCCACCTCACGAAGCGTGAGCGGACGTAGCGCCTGGACCCCGCGTTCGAAGAAGTCACGCTGCCGATCGACGATGAAGTGCATGACCTTCAGCATGGTCTGGCGACGCTGCTCGATGGCTTGAATCATCCAGTGCGCCGAATTCAGCTTGCTGGCGATGAAGTCCTTGCTCTCTGTATCGAACTTCTTCTTGTCGCGGGCTATCTCCTGATACGCTCGCGACAACTTGAGCCGCGGCAGATTCCCGTCGTTGAGAAAAATGTGATACGCCTGACCGATCTTGTCGACCACGAGATCGGGGATGATGTAGTTGTCACCGCCCGCGCTGTAGCGCAGACCGGGCTTCGGATCGAGCTTGGCGATTTCATCGGCGGCGCGCTGCACGTCCTGCGCGCTGATGCCGAACCG
>CAMBRJ010000458.1 GCA_945870175.1 Gemmatimonas phototrophica | reverse complement strand
TGGCGATCGCGGGTGGCATGGGCGTGACTACGCTCGCCGGCATGATGAACGGACTGCTGGTGACCCGCATCAAACTGCCGCCGTTCATCGTCACGCTGGGCACGATGAACATCGCCTTTGCCGTAACGCAGCTCGTGTCACGCGCGCAGACATTTACCGACCTGCCGCCACTGCTCACATGGCTTGGGCAGAGCGTGCGCGTGGGGAACACGCCGATCGCCTACGGTGCGCTGGCCATGCTGCTGCTGTACGGGTTCGCCTTCGTCTTGCTGCGGGAGACGGCGGCCGGGCGACATGTGTATGCGGTGGGCAACAACCTCGAATCCGCGCGCCTGGCCGGCATCAACACTAATCGCCTGTTGCTCAGCGTGTATATGCTGTCGGGGCTGTGTGCCGGCGTGGCCGCGCTGTTGTCGATCGCGCGTACCGGCGTCGGTGATCCGCAAAGCGGACAGACGGAGAACCTCGACACCGTGACCGCCGTGGTCCTTGGCGGCACGAGCCTCTTCGGTGGACGCGGCATCGTGGTGGGTTCACTGGTGGGCGCGCTGATCGTGGGTGTGTTCCGCAACGGGCTCACGCTGATGGGCGTGTCATCGGTGTATCAGATTCTGGTCACCGGCGTGCTGGTGATCCTGGCCGTCGCGACCGATCAATGGTCACGAAAGTCATGAGGGCGCTGGCATGAGCGACCACACCGCACCGCTGGTGCTCGAGGCGCGAGGACTGGCGAAGTGCTACGGGCACGTGACCGCGCTCGACGGCACCGATTTCGAGGTGCGCGCGGGTGAGATCATGGCCGTGATCGGCGACAACGGCGCGGGCAAGTCGTCGCTGATCAAGGCGCTGTCGGGGGCATTGATTCCCGATGGCGGCGAGATCTGGCTGGATGGCGCGCGCGTACACTTCACGGGTCCCAGTGATGCACGTCGCGCCGGCATCGAGACCGTGTATCAGGATCTCGCGCTGGCGCCGGCGATGTCGATTACGGAGAACCTCTTTCTGGGGCGCGAACATCGTCGGCCCGGCATCGCGGGATCGCTGCTGCGCGTGCTCGACCGCAAGCGGATGGAGCGGGAAGCCGCCGAGCATCTGCAGCAGCTCGGCATCGGCATTCGCTCCATCACGCAGGCCGTGGAGACACTCTCCGGCGGACAGCGCCAAGGGATTGCGGTGGCGCGCAGCGCAGCCTTTGCACGGCACGTCGTGATTCTGGATGAACCCACCGCTGCGCTTGGCGTGAAGGAAAGCGGAATGGTGCTCGATCTCATCACGCGCGTGCGCGACCGGGGGTTGAGCGTCATTCTGATCAGTCACAACATGCCGCACGTGTTTGCTCTGGCCGATCGGATTCACATTCAGCGGCTGGGCCGACGGGCGGCGCTGGTGAATTCACGTGATATTGCAATGGCAGATGCGGTGGCGGTAATGACAGGGGCGGTGGAATGGCCAGCGTCTCTCCAGACGAATGCCGTTTAGGCTGCGACGCTCGCAGCACAACCGCGGCGGGACGAATCGCAGTTCACGGGCGAAGTGGTTGTGGCACGATGGGTTGCGGAGTCGCACGTGGGGCCACAGTCTTTCGATATCCTGCGAGGAGTTGCCTGGATAACGTCCGCCACGCAGGCATTCCCCGCAGGCTAATGGGCGTTATACCATCGCAACTGGCCTTGCGTAGCTGTATATACAGTTGTATGCTTTTACGGTGACTTTCGAGTGGGACGCCGCCAAGAGCACCCGCAATCTGACGCAGCGCGGATTCGATTTTGACTTCGCTACGCTGGTCTTTTCGGGATCGCATGTCGAAGTCGATGACACGCGCCGTGATTACGGCGAGCGCCGCGTCATCGCCCTTGGTGTGGCGGACGGTATCCCGCTGACGATCGTCTATACCGATCGCGTGGATTCGACCGGCGGCATCATTCGCCGACTGATCAGTGCCCGCGTGAGCCATCGCAAGGAGCGACGTCGTTATGTCCAAGCCCTCGAAGCCATCCGCCCGCAAGACGACGCCGACGCGGGGGCGGGCTGATCTGAGCCGTCTTCGCCGGGCGACCGAGGCCGAGATCACGCGCACGTCCCCGCCCGCCTTACGCGATTTGCCCGAGAGTCTCTGGCAGGATGTCCGCGTGGTGTCCCCGGTGACCAAGCAGGCGATTTCGATCCGTCTGGATCAGGATGTGCTCGACTTTTTTCGTGCCTCCGGTCCGCGGTATCAGTCGCAAATCAATGCGGTCCTTCGCCGGTACGTCGAGCATGTCGCCGCGGCGACCCCGCCACGTCGCAAGCGTGTGGTATAACGGAACGTTGCTGCTGGCAGCGCGAGGCGGTGTGCGGCAGGCGGTCGCCGTGCTGGCGCACGCCGCCCGTCCGGCCGCACTTTATTTGATGCGCTGCAGCAGAACGTAAGGCGTTAGATGTCTGTGGCGGGCGCCGACTTGACCGCGGGACCGGTCGGCGCCATTCTTACTGGTAAGACCATTCAAGGAGCCAGTATGTTCGATGCCGCGACCACGACGTTGTCCTCGAAAGGGCAGGTCGTCATCCCCGAAGCCATTCGCGAGCGACTCGGTCTGAAGACGGGGGCCCAGTTCGTGGTCGTGGCCGATCGCGACGTCGTCATTCTGAAGGTGCTGGAGCCGCCCGCCCTGTCGGAGTTCGCGGCGCTGACGGCGCACGCGCGCCGCGCGGCGAAAGCCGCTGGTCTCAAGTCGGCCGACGTGCCGCGGGCGATAAAAAGGGTGCGACGCGCCAAGTGAAGGTCGTGCTGGACACCAACGTCTTGGTGTCAGGGCTCCTCTTTGGTGGCGTGCCTGGCCGTATTCTGACGGCGTGGAGTACGGGCGCTATTCGCCTCGTGATCTCGCCGCCGATTCTGGAGGAATACCGACGGGTTGGGCTCGCCCTGAGTAAAGGTCGTGAGCCGCTCGTGGGGACGCTCGAAGCACTGCTCGCGATGCTGACGGTGCACGCCGTGCTGGTGGATGCCCCACCGCTCGATGAGCGCGTGAGCGAGGATCCCGATGATGAGATGTTCCTGGCGGCGGCGCTCGCCGCGAACGCACGGCTCATCG
>CAMBRJ010000457.1 GCA_945870175.1 Gemmatimonas phototrophica | reverse complement strand
TGCATGATGCGCGTGCCCAGTGGCGTGCGCTCATTGCACGGCCACTGCACACTGCCCACCTGATCCAGGTGCGCGAACGACACGCCGGTGAAGGTGGGAGTGAGCGACGCGATCTCGTCCATGATGGCGGCTGCACTGGAGTAGTCCATTGGATACCCCATGGCCGTTGAAAGCCGGCACACGATCTCCCATTCCGAGAGCCCCGTGCGTGGCGGCATGACGGGACGCACGCGATTGATACGGCGCTCGGCATTGGTGAACGTGCCGTCCTTCTCGAGGAAGGCGGTGCCCGGGAAGAACACGTGCGCGTACTTCGCGGTTTCGTTGAGGAACAGGTCCTGCACGACCACCAGCTCCATGGCGCGCAGCGCGTCGGTTACATGCTTCGTATCCGGGTCGGACTGCGCGATGTCCTCGCCATGAATGAAAATGCCGTGGAACTGCCCGGCGGTGGCCGAGGCCAGCATGTTGGGAATGCGCAGCCCCGGTTCGGGGTCGAGTGCGACATGCCACGCGTGCTCGAACTGCACGCGTGCGGTGTCGTCGCTGATATGCCGATAGCCCGGCAGTTCGTGCGGGAACGAGCCCATGTCGCACGCCCCCTGCACGTTGTTCTGGCCGCGCAGCGGGTTCACGCCCGTGCCTTCGCGACCGATTTGCCCTGCCGCCATGGCCAGATTGGCGATGCCCATGACCATGGTGCTGCCCTGACTGTGCTCGGTGACGCCAAGGCCGTAGTAGATGGCCGAGTTGCCGCCGGTGGCGTAGAGCCGTGCGGCGTGGCGCACGTCGTCGGCGGGTACGCCGCTGAAGGCTTCGGTGGCCTCCGGCGAATTCTCCGGCTGCGCGATAAAGTCACGCCACTGGGCGAAGGATGCCGCGTCACACCGTTCCGCCACGAAGGCGTCGTGCACCAACCCTTCGGTGACGATGACATGCGCCATCGCGTTGATCACGGCGACGTTGGTGCCGGGCCGGAGGGGCAGGTGATAGGCCGCTTGAATGTGCGGGCTACGAACGAGATCGATACGGCGCGGATCGATGACGATGAGCTTGGCGCCCTGTCGCAGCCGACGCTTCATGCGCGACGCGAACACCGGATGCGCATCGGTGGGATTGGCGCCGATCACCACGATCACATCGGCGTGTGCCACTGACTTGAAGTCCTGCGTACCGGCCGACGTACCGAAGGTTTGCTTGAGCCCGTAGCCGGTGGGCGAATGACAGACGCGCGCGCAGGTGTCGATGTTGTTGTTGCCGAACGCGGCGCGCACCATCTTCTGCACCACGTACACTTCTTCGTTCGTACAGCGTGACGACGAGATGCCGCCGATGGCGCCGCGCCCGTGCTGCGTCTGAATGGCGCGGAATCGCTCGGCTGTATAGGCAATGGCTTCCGCCCAGCTCACCTCGCGCCATTCGTCGGTGATCTGTTCGCGCACCATCGGCGCGAGCACGCGGTCGCGATGGCTGGCGTAGCCCCAGGCGAAGCGTCCCTTCACGCAGGAGTGCCCTTCGTTGGCGCCGCCACTCATGTCGGGCACCATGCGCACCACGTCGTTGCCCTTGAGCTCCGCGTTGAACGAGCAGCCCACGCCACAATACGCGCAGGTCGTTTTCACGGTGCGATCGGGCTGACCGGCGGCAATGACGCTCTTCTCGGTGAGCGTGGCCGTGGGGCAGGCCTGCACGCAGGCGCCGCACGACACACACTCGGAGGCCAGGAACGACTCGTTCATGCCGGCACTCACCTTGGCGCCGAATCCGCGATCGGTGATGCTGAGCGCGAACGTGCCTTGAATTTCGTCGCAGGCGCGCACGCATCGCGAGCACACGATGCACTTGGCCGGATCGAAGGTGAAGTACGGATTCGACTCGTCCTTCTCGGCCTGCAGGTGATTCGCCCCGTCCATGCCATAGCGCACTTCACGCAGCCCCACGGCACCGGCCATGTCCTGCAGCTCGCAGTCGCCGTTGGCGGCACAGGTCAGGCAATCGAGCGGATGGTCCGAGATGTAGAGCTCCATCACGTTGCGCCGCACGCGTGCCACTTTCTCGGTCTGCGTGCGCACCACCATCCCCTCCTCCACCGGCGTGGTGCACGACGCCGGGAGTCCTTTGCGGCCGGCGATGTCGACCACGCACAGTCGGCATGAGCCGAACGCCTGGAGTGAATCGGTGGCACAGAGCTTCGCGACGGCGATGCCGGCGTCGCGCGCGGCGTGCATCACCGATGTTCCCGCCGGCGCGTGGACCGGAATACCATCGATGGTGAGTGCCACCATGGTCTTCGTCGGGGTGATCGTCATGGTCATAGCTCTCCGGCAAAATGCTTCATCACACTGCGCACGGGCATCGGCGCGAGGCCGCCCAGTGCACAGAGTGAGCCCAGCTCCATCGTTTCGCACAATTCGTCGAGCAGCTCCCAGTTTTTGCGCTTCGCCTCACCGCGCCGGATGCGGCCGATGACTTCCACGGCGCGCGTCGAGCCGATACGACAGGGCGTGCACTTGCCGCACGATTCATGTGCGCAAAACGCCATCGCAAACTCGGCTTGCTCGCCCATGTCGGCCGTGTCGTCAAACACCACGATGCCGCCGTGGCCCAACATCGCCCCGATGGCGGCGAACTGTTCGTAACAGAGCGGCGTCGTCCACTGCGAGGCCGGCAGGTACGCGCCCAGCGGGCCGCCCACCTGAATGGCCTTGATCGGACGCGTGCTGGACGTGCCGCCGCCGAACCGGGTCACCAGGTCGGCCAACGTGATGCCGAACGGCACTTCCACCACGCCGCCGCGCAACACGTTGCCGCCCAGCTGGAAGGGCATGGTGCCGGTGGAACGGTTGATGCCGAAGCCGGCGTAGTGGGCCCCGCCGTGCGCCATGATGCCGGACACGGCCGCCAGGGAGAGCACATTGTTCACGACGGTGGGCTGCCCGAACAGACCCGCGAGGGCCGGCAACGGCGGCTTGGCGCGCACCACCCCGCGCTTGCCCTCGAGACTCTCCAGCAGTGCCGTCTCTTCGCCGCAGATATACGAGCCGCCCCCCACCCGTAGCGCGATCTCGAACGCGTGC
>CAMBRJ010000456.1 GCA_945870175.1 Gemmatimonas phototrophica | reverse complement strand
GGCATTGGCGATGAAGTCGATGAACTGCATCTCGACCACCGGCCGCAGCCCCATGTGGGCCGCGCCCGCCGCCGCCCCCACGAGTGCGATCTCGCTGATCGGCGAGTCGATGACCCGCTGCTCGCCGAACTTCGCCAACAGCCCTTCGGTGACTTTGAAGGCGCCGCCGAATGCGCCGATGTCCTCGCCCATGCAGAAGACGTTCCGGTCGCGCTCCATCTCCTCGAAAAGCGCCTCACGAATCGCTTCGAGATACGTGATGTCGGCCATCAGGGCTTCGCTCCATCGGCGTTCCAGGTGCCCCAGCTTTCGGGGCGTTCCTGGCCGTAGGCATCGGCCACGGCGTCACGACGAAACCAGAGTGGCTGCTCCGCGGGCGGTTCCGCGTACACGCCCATGAGTGCCTCCCGCGCATCCGGCGTTCCGGAGAGTTCGGCGAGATCGGTTGCCTCATCGATCTCGCGCATGATGCGCGCGTCGATGGCCGCGATCTCCGCATCCGTGACACCGAGCGTTGACCGAAGCACCAGCACGTAGCGATCGATCGGATCGTTCTCGGTCGCCCACCGCTCAATTTCGCCGGCGGGCACGTACGACTGACTGTCGTGCTCCGCGTGTCCTTTGCGGCGATACGTGAGCAGTTCGACGAGCGCGACGCCGTGGCCCGCGCGGGCGTGATCGACCGCCGCCTTGGTGACGTCGTAGGTGGCCAGCACGTCGTTTCCGTCAGCTTGCAGCCCCAACACGCCGTATCCGATCGCCTTGTCGACAAAGAACTTCACCGCGGACTGCTTATGCGTCGGGGTGGAGTACGCGTAGCCGTTGTTCTCGACGATGACGACCAGCGGGCATTTCTGCACCGCGGCGAAATTGATGCCCTCGTGAAACGCACCGGTACTTGTGGCACCGTCACCGACGTAGACGAGTCCAACCCGATCTTCACCGCGCATCTTGAAGGACATGGTCACCCCAGTCATCACCGGGACCATATCGCCGAGGGGCGAGATCTGCCCAAGGAATCCGCGGGTCACCCCGGCTTCGCCGATGTCCCCGAAGTGGATGTTGAGTTCCCGACCGCGCGTTGGCGAGTCGGCCTTGGCCATGTACTGCTTCACGACTTCGACCGGCGTTGCCCCTTTCACAAGCATGGCGCCGAGGTTGCGAATGAGCGGCGACATGACATCACGCTGCTCGAGGGCGAAACAACTGCCCACGGCGTCGGCTTCCTGACCGAGCGAGCGAAAGAGTCCGCCGACGACCTTGGTTTGCCGGTACAGGTTCACGAGGCGCTCTTCGAGCTGCCGCGTGAGCTTCATCCAGTAGTACAGCTCGAGTTTGCGCTCGCGCGACAGCGCGTCGCTGGGACGCGCTGTCACGGCCGGTGTGTCACGGCCGGTGCGCGCCTTGGCCATCAGTATCCGGCCTCGATCGTGTGCCGAGGGTCTGCGGTGCGATGCACGACGTTGAAGAAGCGCTTGACGTTCTTGTCGAGGCGACTCTCACCAACTTGATCGGTGTGTGCATCGACGCACGTATAGTGCCCGCCTTCCATTTTGACCGACAACGTGAGCGCGCCGAGGGCACCGCTGAAGCTGCGCGAACGGGCATTGACGGCCCCCGGGGTGAGTCCGAGCGCTGCAAAGAAGCGATCGGCCGACGCCAACACCGTTTCGGGTGCAAGCGAGGTCCGATGAAAATGCCGCATACTCAGGGCACCTTGCGCGTGCTGTCCGTTGCGCGCGGCGGTGGTTCGGGCGGGCGGGACGAGGCCGGTGGAGAGAAATCGCCGGGTTCCTCGGCGGCCATGATGTCCTGTGTCCAGTCCGGCGTCTTTTGCAAGACCTTCGTGGAGTCGAGACGGAACTGAATGGCCATCGCCCACATGCCGGCGGTGACGAACATCAGGTTACTGCGGTAGGTCCCCAACTCCTCCGTCGCGGCGAGACCATTCGAGACGGTCTTGCGATCGCGATTGGTCCCGAAGATGCGCCCTTCGCCCCCCTGAATGGGGAGACCGCTCTTCACATCATGGACCCTCACCCGCCAGTAGATCGGCTCGAGCGCGCGCGTGGGCTTCGTCTCAGGCGATACCCGAATGGCGAAATCGTCCGTGTTGAAGCGGAGTTCATTCGTTGGTGGTGGACTCCCGCCACCTCCGCAGCTGGCCATGACAAGGCCAGCCGCGGCGAGTGCCACCACGCGACGGAGACGACGCGTGCGCTCGGCGATCATTGATAGTATTCCAGTCCGAGGTGGGTGATCTGCTCTTCACCCATGAGATGACGGAGCGTGTTCTTCAACTTCGTCTGCTGACTGAAAAGATCATGTTCCGGCTGAAGCCCCGGCGCCGTCTGTGGCGCTTTGTAATAGAAGCTTAACCATTCCTGAATGCCCTTCATGCCGGCGCGCATCGCAAAGTCCGAGAACAGCGCGAGGTCGAGCACCATCGGCGCCGCGAGAATGGAGTCACGGCACAGGAAGTTGACCTTGATCTGCATCGGGTAGCCGAGCCACCCCTTGATGTCGATGTTGTCCCACCCTTCCTTGTTGTCGCCGCGCGGCGGGTCGTAGTTGATGCGCACGACATGGGCAAAGTCCTTGTACAGCTCCGGATACACTTCGGGCTGCAGGATCGTATGCAGCACGGAGAGCTTCGACGCTTCCTTGGTCTTGAACGACGCGGGATCGTCGAGCACTTCGCCATCGCGATTGCCGAGGATGTTGGTGGAGTACCAGCCTTCGAGACCGAGCATACGCGCCTTGAGGCCCGGGGCGATGATGGTCTTCATCCACGTCTGACCGGTCTTGAAGTCCTTGCCGGAGACGGGCACGCCGCGCGCGATGGCGAGGTCGAGCAGTGCCGGGAAGTCGGCGGAGAGATTCGGGGCCCCGTTGCAATACGGGATGCCTTCCATGATGGCGGCATAGGCGTACAGCATGCTGGGCGCGATCGAATCGTCGTTTTCTTCCATCGCCTTCTCGAACGCTTCGATCGTCTGGTGCTGCGGGCCGGCGACGATGTAGGTCTCAGTCGAGCCGGTCCACACCATCACGCCGCGTGTAGCGCCATTGGTCTGC
>CAMBRJ010000455.1 GCA_945870175.1 Gemmatimonas phototrophica | reverse complement strand
GGCGGCGCGGTCGTGTCCTGTTGGGTGCCAGTGTCGTCTGCTATCGGCGACGCCGCCGAGTCCATCTCTTCTGTTACGGGAACGCTTCCGCATGTCTGAGCAGCCGGACCACCGCATCCGCGAACGCACGTCTCCGTTGGCGTCTCCGTTGGCGTCGACCTTGCAGATCGCGGTCATCGATGATGACACGGCGGCGCGCACCTCAATGATGCGGCTGTTGAATGTGTCGGGGTACGACGCGCACGGCTACGAGCACGGTCAGGCGCTGCTCGACGACCCGGCGCTGGAACGGTTTTCCTGCCTGGTGCTGGATCTCCAGATGCCGGGTCTGTCGGGGCTCGACGTGCAGCGGGTGTTGCTGCAGCGCGGGGTGGCGACGCCGGTCGTGTTCGTGTCGGCGTTCGGGACCGTGGCCACGACGGTGCGCGCGTTGCACGCGGGCGCCTTGGACTTTCTGGAGAAGCCGGCCGACCCGTCGGCGCTGTTGGGGGCGGTCGCGCGGGCGGCCGCGACGGCGGGCGATCGGGTGGTGAAGCAGCAGCAGCAGGTGGAGATCGCGCGGCGGATGGCCCTGCTCACGGCCCGCGAACGCGAGGTGTTCGAGGGGGTGGTGCAGGGATTGCCAAACAAGCGGATCGGGGCTGCGCTGGGCATCGCGCTCAAGACGGTGAAGGTGCACCGGGGGCGCGTCATGCAGAAACTCGAAGCCGGATCGGTGGCGGATCTGGTGCGGGCGGCGGCCCTGCTGGCGGACGTCACGCCCTGAGCCCAGGGCGCGGCCCCGAGTGGCGACTCGATACCGGTTCGTGTTTTCTTCGGGTTGCGAACCGCGCGGTCGGTGCAACCGGCTCGCCGCACGCGACTTGCGAGCGCGTCTTGGCCACACTACGTTGCAAGGCTCACCCCATTCGGGGGGAGATCCATCGGGGAGCCTGACAATGGCTAAGCGCGCCCAGCGAATGCAGGCGGCGCACCCGGTGCAGAAGACGTCTGTGTGCTGTAGCACGGAGCCGGAACATGGCGCGCGAAAAGATCATTCTCGGTTGCACCGAGTGCAAAAACCGCAACTACTTCACCACCAAGAACAAGCGTCTTCACCCCGAGCGGGTGGAGTGGCAGAAGTATTGCCCGCGCTGCAATGCGCATAAAACGCATAAGGAAACGAAGTAACGATGACGGCTCCCGTCGAGGTTTCCCGTCCGGGACTCGGCACGCGGTCAGTCACGTTCTATCATGACGTGATTGCCGAGATGAAGAAGGTGACCTGGCCCGATCGCGCGCAGCTCCAGCAAGCGACGATCCAGATCATCATCTTCGTGCTGCTCCTTGGTGCGGTGATCGCCCTAGTCGACGTTGCGTTGCAGGCGCTGCTCGTGCGCCTGCCCGCCATGTTGCTCGGCCGCTGACCCCGCATATGTCCCTGTCGATGCTCGAGCACCGGTGGTACACGGTCCAGACCACGTCTGGCCACGAGAACAAGGTGCTGCGCCTGATCCAGCGAAAGATCGACATGGATCCGGCCACGCCTGAAGATCGTCTGATTCGTCAGGCGCTCGTGCCCACGCAGGAAGTGGTGGAGATCAAGAACGGCAAGAAGGTCACGGTCGAGCGGAAAATTTTCCCAGGCTATGTGCTGGTGGAGATGGTCGCCAGCCAAGACACCTTGCACGAGGTCAACGCCCTGCAGGGCGTGATCAAGTTTGTCGGGAAGGAAAAGGAGCCGACGCCGCTGCGAGACGACGAAGTCCGTCGTTTGCTGGGGAAGACGGATCCGACCGAGGAAGCGCCGACGCGTGAGGAGATTCCGTTCCTTATTGGTCAGGCGGTGGCGATTACGGAAGGTCCGTTCGCCGACTTCAACGGGACAGTCGAAGAGATCCTGTCCGACAAGGGCAAGGTCAGGGTGTCGGTCAGCCTGTTCGGCCGACCCACCAGTGTGGAACTCGACTACTTGCAGTTACGCGGGTACTGAGTTCTTCGCAGGACGTCGCCACCACTCGACGCGAAACAAGGTGGTAGCACGACCGCGGCGCCGGATAGTCCGGCCGCGGAACTTGCGATGAGGAAGACGCATGGCCAAGAAGGTCACTGGATTCGTTAAGCTGCAGATTCCTGCAGGCAAGGCGAACCCGGCGCCCCCAGTAGGTACGGCCCTCGGTCCGCAGGGTATCAACATCATGGGTTTCTGCAAAGAGTTTAATGCTCGGACGCAGGGCGGTGATATGATCATCCCGGTCGAGGTCACGATCTACGGCGACAAGTCGTTCACCTTCATTTTGAAGACTCCGCCGGCGGCGGAACTCATCAAGAAGGAGCTCGGCGTCGCAAAGGGCTCGGGTCAGCCGAATAAGGTGAAGGTCGGTACGATCACGAAGGCGCAGCTCGAGAAGCTCGCCACCGTGAAGATGCCGGATCTGAACTGCGATTCGATGGAGAGCGCAATCGCCATGATGGCGGGTGCCGCGCGCTCCATGGGCATTGTGGTCAAGGATTGAGTCTCATGGCACAGAACGGGAAGAAGTACCGCAGCGCGAGAGAGCGACGCGAACTCGGGAAGCCCTATGAGGCCAGCAAGGCGATCGATCTCGTGAAGCAGATGAGCTTCGCGAAGTTCGACGAAACGGTCGAAGTCGCGATCCGTCTCGGCGTCGATCCCCGCCACGCCGACCAGGTGGTACGTGGCACCGTTGTGCTGCCCGAAGGAACGGGTAAGACGATGCGCGTGCTCGTCATTGCGACCGGCGCCAAGGCGCAGGAAGCGCAGGACGCGGGCGCCGATTATGTCGGCACCGAGTACCTCGCCAAGATCAAGGATGGCTGGTTGGATTTTGACGTGCTGATTGCCACGCCGGACCAGATGGGACAGCTCGGCCAGCTCGGCCGTGTCCTTGGTCCTCGCGGCCTGATGCCGAATCCGAAGGCGGGCACGGTCACGTTTGACGTGGCGAAGGCCGTCAAGGAGTCGAAGGGCGGCAAGATCGAGTTCCGCGTTGACAAGGGTGGCAATGTGCACGCCCCAATCGGCAAGGTCTCGTTCGGCCCCGAGCAGCTCGCGACCAACCTCGCCGCGCTGATGGATACT
>CAMBRJ010000454.1 GCA_945870175.1 Gemmatimonas phototrophica | reverse complement strand
CCACTCCGGTGTCCGCGCCACTTCCCCCGCCCGCGCGATCGCCGTGGGCGGTGCGGGAACCCAGAGCGCCTTCGCACCCGTCGCACTCCTGACGGCCGCGCGCGGTCGCCAGGCCGTATCGCCGTGCACGATGAGCATGCCCGCGGCGCCGGCCTGCGTCTTCACGTCGTCTTCGCTGATCGGAGCCAGGGAGCCTTCCACGCGCCAAACGCCCGGCGCGACGCGAAGGAAGGCCCGTGTCGGCACATTGAGGGCGCCGCGGAGAACCACGAGCGCCTCTCGCACATCGAGGTCGGGCGCGGTGGAGACGAACACCGCCGACGGCCGATCCCCGATGTCGATCGTGCTGGACAACGTGTCATTCCGCGGCTCGGCATCGCCGGGCACGAGCAACACCGAGCGCACAATGGCCGAACGGGCCCCGCGCGGTAGCGCGATCGTGGTGGTCACGCGCGTGGACGTCAGTGCGGCGAGCGCCGGCACGGGGAGCACGACCGGCGCGATGCCGTCGACCACGACGCGCAACTGCGCGTCCGGCGTGGCCGACGCACCAGCCGTGACCGTGGCCGCCACGGTGATCGTGTCGCCAGCCGTGGCATTGGTTGGCACCGCCATGTCCGCGATCGCGCCGTCGGTAAGTGGCGCATTCGCGAGTTCGCGCACGATGGAGCCAGCCGGCGCTTCCGCCAGCGCCTCGGCGTCATCGACCTCACCGTCGGTGAGGAGCACCAGCGGACGTCCCAGCGACGCCGCCCGATCGACCGCGGCGCGGACACGCGATCCCTGGTCATCGGAGCGCAGCGCCGAGATATCAGCGGCGCGGATATCTCGGATCGAGTCGCCGACGATCACGAACGCATCGGCGCCGGGCGCGTCGGCCTTGACCGCGGCCGCGAGGCGTTCCCGCCAGGCCCTCACGATCGAGTTCTCGTCGCCGACGGCGCGACGCGAGGAGGCCGATACGTCGATCGCGACCAGCGGCGCGGCGGGCCGAGGCGGCGCCGAGGGGGCGCCGAAGAGGATGGCCGCGACGATGGTCACGGCGAGGGCGCGCAGGGCGCCAAGCAGGGTCGCACGGGAACGCGCAAGCGATCCAACCCGCCCGTAGGCGAGCCAGGCCGCGGCAACGCCGAGCGCGAGGGCAAGTATCCAGCGAATCACGACAGTAACGTCATCGATCGGCACGATGGGAGAAAGGGCAAAGGGCAAAGAAGCCGAAGCCTCTTTGCCCTTTACGCGGCAGCATGCCGATCAGTTCAGTCGCCGGCGACGCGAGTCACGACCGGGCCCGCCGCCGTGTTCGGCGAGCGGGTGCCATCGAGACGGGCGAAGAGTCGCGCCTTGAGATCCTGGAAGCTGGCGCGCTGGGCCGCGGCGAGCGGCTCTCCGGTGACGTTGCGCAAGACGACACGCGGATCGCGGTGCTTTCCGTTCACGAGCACTTCAAAATGGAGGTGCGGGGCGGTGGACAGTCCGGTGGTGCCGACAAAGGCGACCGTGCGCGAGATCGAGACATTGGCGCCACGCCGGATCCCCGCCGCGAAGCCATTGAGATGGCCGTAGCGCGTCACGAAGCCGTTGCGATGGCGAATCTCCAGGACGCGCCCGTAGCCGCCCTTCCAGCCGGCAAAGATCACCACGCCGTCGCCCAGCGCGCGCACCGGCGTACCGCGCGCGGCCGCGTAATCCATGCCCTGGTGCGCGCGAACCGTGCCGAGAATCGGGTGACGGCGCAAGCCGAACACACTCGAGATCCGTCGGAAGGCGAGTGGGGCCCGGAGGAACGCCGCGCGCATCGCCCGGCCGTCGCCATCGAAATAGCTCGACTTCGTGCCCTGCACAAACCGCATGGTTTCGACGCGACGACCATCGACGGTGAGCCGCGCGGCAATCACGTTACCGGGGCGCACCGCCCCGTTGGGCGCCCGCTGGCGCTCCATGAGCACTTTGATGGTGTCGCCTTGGCGCAGATCGCGGCTCAGGTCGACGCGATACTCGAGGATGTCCGCCAGCGCGTACGCGACTTCACTGCGCACATTGGCCGGGAACGCGTCGGCTCCCTGGGCAATGGCGCCGGTCAGCGTGGACGAGACGACGCCACCAACGACCACGGTATCCGTGGTCCACGGGAGCCGCTCTTCCTTCTCGAGCCATCCCGCCCGCGAACCTGCGGAGGTGGAGCGCGTGAGGCGCACGAGCCGGTCGATGGCGAGCTGCAGGACGACCTCGGAGGCGCCGGAGTCGGGGCTGACCTTGGAGGTGATGGTGGTGCCGGCGCGGATCTTCCGCGCGTCGATGGCCTGCGACTCCATCAAGACACGGGTGGCTTGGTCGCGAGGAACACCGGCGCGTTCCAGCACGGCGACGAGGGGTTCACCCCGTTTGACGGTGTCAACGCGGACGCGCCACTTCGAGGCGACAGAAACGCGAGACCCCGCAGCGAGTACTGTCGCTGCGGGGCGTTCGGGGACAGGACGTCCCAACGCTATAGCGGTGGCTCCGATACCGGCACAAAGGGTAGCCATCAGGAGCCGTTCGCGAGCGCTGGTCAATCCATCTGTCTCCGTATGAACGTCGGGATTTCCATGTCGTCGAGCTCAACGCCGGGCGACGAGGTAATCGGAGGAACGCGAGGCGGGCGCGGTGGGGCCCCTTCCCAACTAGGACGAGCGAGGGCGGCCGGAGGTCTCGGCGCGGGCCGGTCCTTGGAAGGGAACGGCAGCACCGAGGGATTGGGCCTTGCGGCAGCCGCTGCAGGAAAAGATGCAGGCGGCTGGTGCTGGACGGAAGGGGCCGTGGTGCCCAGTGGCACATTGCGGACGACGCCGTTACCGGCCCCCCCCTGCATCTGCCGGTCGAAACCGGTCGCAATGACCGTGACCCGGATCTCGTTCATCATGGCGGGCTCGTGCACGGCGCCGAAGATGATTTCGGCGTTGTCGCCGACCGCATCGTGCACGATGTCGTTGATCTGCGTCACTTCACCGAGCGTCAGGTCTTCGCCGCCGGTGATGTTGACCAGCACGCCGGTGGCACCGGAGATCGAGACGTTGTCGAGCAACGGCGAGGCGATGGCCTGTTGGGCGG
>CAMBRJ010000453.1 GCA_945870175.1 Gemmatimonas phototrophica | reverse complement strand
TGGCCGGCGTGGGACTGGTGCTGCAGTGGCAGGCGGTGAAGAGCCTGCTCGACACGACGCCCAAGTTCGAATCGATGACGGTGCGGAGCGACTCGCTGGGCAATTACCTGTTCTGCGGCGTGCAGGAGTTCGGGCCGGCCGCGATGGTGGCGTCGTCGTCGCAGTATCGCAGCGACAATGTGTTGGTCGATGCCGATGCCGCCTCGCTGCGTCGCGTCGATCTGGTGCTCGGCGCTACAGGCGGACCGACGGCCACGGCGACGGTGCAGGGACGCGTGGTCGATGAGACGGGCGCGTCGGTCCCGGCCGCGATGGTGACCTTCGGCGGCTTTACCACGGAGATCATGTCGGGCCCCAACGGCCGCTTCACGCTCAACAATGTGCCGACCGGCAGCCGCATGGTATCGGCGCGCAAGATCGGCTACGTGACGGTGACGAAGCAGCTCGACGTGCTCGAAAAAGGAGTGACCGGGCTCGAGGTGCTGTTGGAGAAGGGCACGCTGGTGGAGCAGGTCAACATTCGTTCCACGCGCATCAAGTCGCGCGATGCCACGGAACTCGACGAACGGAAGGTGTCGGGGCTGGGCCGGTTCGTGGATTCCACGCACTTCGCGAAGTACGATCGCACGCGTCAGGCGCTCGATCTGCTGCCGGGTATCCGCACGCAGGTGGGGCGTTCCCCCGGCGATTTCGTGATTCGCGGTCGCGGCGACTGCATGGCGTCGTTGTGGGTGAACGGCGTGCGCGAGCCGAACATTCCCGACAACATGATTGCCCGCCTGCCGAAAGATGAAATCGCCGCCGTCGAAATCTTCAACAACGAGATGCAGGCGCCGGCGCGCTTTCAGACGGCGGGCAATCAGTGCGCGGTGGTGGTGCTCTGGACCAAGCAGCACATCAACGCGAAGCGCTAATGCGTTACGGCTGCTTGGTGATCACGCCGCCCTTCATCACGTAGGAGACGCGCGCGAGGAGCGAGATGTCGCGCAGCGGATCGCCCTTGACCGCCACGAGATCGGCCAGCTTGCCGGTGGCCACGCTGCCGAGCTCCTTCTCGACACCGAGCAGCGTCGCGCCGTTCATCGTGCCGACGGTGATCGCCTCCATCGGCGTGGCGCCGAGGATGTCCACCATGTACTTGAACTCTTCGCCGTTGCGGCCATGAATGTCGCTGGTCGCGTCGGTGCCGAGGGCGAACTTGACGCCGGCCTTGTAGGCGGCGCGTAAGCGCGCGCGACGGTCGGCGGCAATGGCGGTAGCCTTGGCGATCGAGTTGGCGGGCACGCCTTTGCGGGCACCGTCGGTGACGATTTCCTCGAGAATGATGAGAGTGGGCACGAGGTAGGTGCCCTTCTGCTTCATGAAGCCGATGGCTTCGTCGTCCACGAGGCTGCCGTGCTCGATGCTGGCGACACCGGCCAGCACCGCGGCCTTGAGTCCGTCGCCGGCGTGGGCATGCGCCATCACTTTGCGGCCAAGCCGCGTGGCCTCGGCCACGGCGGCGGTGAGTTCATCCATGCCGAACTGCGCGGCGCCGACGGCGTCGCCCACCGAGAGAATGCCGCCGGTGGCGACGATCTTGATCTGATCGGCGCCGTATTTGACGTTCGTGCGTACCTGCTTGCGTACGGCGTCGGCCCCGTCAACAATCGCGCCGGTGCCGGGCACGTCGAGGAATGGACTCCAGCCGTTCACGTCGGCGTGGCCGCCGGTGCTGCCGAGGGCGGGGCCCGACGCGTGAATCCGTGGACCGGGGATGAGGCCGCGGGTGATGGCATCGCGCACGACGACATCGACGAAGTCGGTGCTGCCCGCTTCGCGTACGGTGGTGAAGCCGGCGTCGAGCGTCTTCTTCGCATTGATGGTGGCGTAGATGGCGCCGTGCGCGGGCGTTTCCTTGAGCACGGCGAGATCGCCGCCATCGTTGTCGATCGACGTGAGGTGCGTGTGGGCGTCGATGAAACCGGGGAGCAGGGTGTAGCCGGCGAGTTCGAGGCGCGTCGCGCCGGCGGGCACGCGCACGGTGCTGGCGGGACCAACGTCGAGGATGCGTTCGCCGCGCACGATCACCATGGCGTCGGCGATCTGCGTGCCGTCGCCGACGATGACGCGGTCGACGTGGATGGCGGTGACGCGGGGCGCCGGGGCAGACTGCGCCATGGCCGGTGTCGCGGTCGCGGCGCTGAGCGCGACGAGGGCCGACAGGGCGGCGGTCAGAATTCGGAGGGAGGGTCGCATGCGAAAAAAGTACTGCGCGGCCTCGTCTCGCGCGCCGGCGAGGGGTCGCCTCAGCGCCCCATGGTACTCACGGCTTTTTCCGTGCCGTCGGCGATCCACAATTCGAGCGCGGTGATCATCCGCGGGTAGAGCGCTTCGACCAGCTCGCGTTCGTCGCGCGGCATGGTGTGCAGCACGAAGTCGGCGAGGTCGCCGATCTGTCGGCGCTCGTCGACCGGCTTGATGCCGATGCGGAGCCGCGGATAGGTGGGCGACTTGAGATGGGCCTCGATGCTCTTGAGGCCATTGTGTCCACCGGGGCTGCCGGCCGCGCGCAATCGATACTCGCCGGCGGGCACGGCGACTTCGTCGACGATCACCATGAGGTCGTCGGCGGCGTTCCAGCCTTCGCGCTTGAGATACGGGCGGAGGGCCGCGCCGCTGAGGTTCATGAATGTCTGCGGCTTCACCAGCTTGACCTTCTTGCCGCCGACCATGCCCTGCGTGGTGACGGCGTCGCCGTCCTTGCGCCACGGATCGAAATGCCAATGGCGGGCGAGGTGGTCAACGAGCCACCAGCCCACGTTGTGTCGCGTGTGTTCGTATTCCCGGCCGGGATTGCCGAGTCCGACGATGACTTTCATGCGCAGAGGTAAACGGGCGGGGCGCGGAATGCGCCAGCGTGGGGTGACCATGCTGAACGAATTCCGCGCCCCGTACGCGACTTACTTCTCGTCGGCCTTGGGCTTCGCGCGGATGACTTCCGGCTCGGCGGCGCCATCGACGATGGGCTCCACCGCAACCTTCGGCACCTGCACGATGCAGACCGTGTTGCCCGGCTCGTCGAGCACCTTGATGCCGGCGGGGAGCTTCAGGTCGGACACGTGCAGCG
>CAMBRJ010000452.1 GCA_945870175.1 Gemmatimonas phototrophica | reverse complement strand
GATGGCGCCCCCGGTGCAACGGGTCTGGCAGCGGGCCACGTTGGGTGAGGCACGCTCGCTCTGCCTGCTCGGGCGTGGCGCCGAAGCGCTGCCACAACTGAAACGGGCTGGCGCCGTCTGGCCGCATGAGCCGGAAGTGCTGGCGTTGTTCGCCTTCGCCGCGGCGTCGGTCGCCGACGGCGACCCGATCAGCGCGGTGACCGCGCGCTCCGCCATGCTGCGTCTGTTGCGACAGGACGTCACCAGCGCCGCGCTACTGCACTTCGCCGGCGACGCCGCGATCAAGATGCGCGATGAGGCCCTGGCGTTGGGATTCTATCGTCGCGCCCTGGCGCACGATCCAGCGCGCCCCACCGCGCGCGTGGCGATCGCACGTCTGCTGCGCGAGCGGGGCGATCTGCTGGCCGCGCGCCTCGAGCTGGTGGCGGCGTTGTCCGCCGTGCCGAACTGGCGTGACGCGGTTCTCGAACTCGCGCGCGTTCATCGCGACGCGCGCCGCCACGCCGATGCACGCTGGATTCTGGTGGACGTGCTCAAGCGCCGTCCAACCGATGGCGAGGCGCTCCAGTTGCTCATCGAGGTGCTCGTCGGCGAAGATCGTCACCACGATGCACGCATCGTCGTGGACCGCGTGCTACGCCACGACCCGGACAATACCGGCGCGCGGTGGTTCGACGGGCTGCTCCTGGCACATCAGTCGCGCACACGCGACGCGCTCGCCCGTTGGGCGGGGCTCGCCCAGTGCACCGAGGTGGATGCCTTCGTCCAACGCGCACGGCACGCCGTGTTACACGGCGTGTCACACGCCCTCTCTGGCCGCGATGCCCCCAGCGATCCGGCGCGCGTCGCATGAGCGCGCGTCGCATGAGCGCGCGTCGCATGAGCGCGGCATGAGTCTCGAGGGTCGTCTGCGCGAGCTCGGCCTCGCCGAGGTGCTGCAGCTGCTCGCGCTCAGCCGCAAGTCGGGGGTGCTGCATCTGGAAGCTGCACTGCAGGGCCGCCGCGCCGCGGTGCATTTCCAGCAGGGCAGCGTGGTGAACGCGGGCACCTGGAGTGCTGACGACACGTCCGGCGCCCTGCTGCGGCGCACGGCCGACGAAGCGCGCGAGGTCGAAGCGATTATGCTCGACCTACTGCTCTGGCGCGACGGGGCGTTCCGGTTTGCACCGGCCGACGAGCACGCCCCCACGGGCGCCTCGATTCGCCTGACCATCGAACCGCTGCTCATGGAAGCCGCCGAACGAGCCGAGCTCTGGGCGCGGATCGAAGATCGCGTCCCGCATTCGCGCGTGGTCCCGGCGTTCGTGGACGTCGAGCCGCAGCAGTTGCCGCTGTTACGGTTGACGCCGACCCAGTGGGAAATCCTGACCCGCGTCGACGGGCAACGCGACCTCCTGGTGCTGGCGGAGTCGCTCGGGCGCGGCCTTCTGGAGGTGGCGGAACAGGTGCACGGTCTCATCGAGGCCGGGCTGCTCACCCTGCGCGAAGGGCCGGTGGCCCCGCGGCGGAATCCCACCCCGCCCGCCATGGCCGCCGTGCCGGCGCCCGAGGGGCGCGAGATCGCCGGTGATCTCTGGATTCCCACTGCGGCGCACACGCGGCACTCGTCGGCCACCCTCCACGAGGCGTCATTCGGCCACGATGAAGATTCCCTCTTCGATCCCGTCGAGTTGGGGGTGATTTCGCCGGAGGGATTCCCGCGCCGACGCACACCGTGGATAGCGTCGCCACCGGTTGCGTCGCAGGTCGCTGAACCGTCCTTGCCACGAGGGGAGACGGCCGGAATCGCACCGCACGCCGATGCCACCTCGTTGTGCCGGCTCGGTGACGAAGCGGCCCGACGCGGTGACTTCGCCGACGCGATGACGCACTGGACCGCTGCCCTTCGGGTGCCCGAGCCGTTCGTTGACGCAGATCGCGTGCGCGAAGCGATGGCGCTCACGGCCCGGTTGCACGCGCTGCTGCATCCGTAACGGCGTAGGAGACATGCGGTGGCCTCGCGCCAGTCGGGCGCGGCGTCATCGGCGGCGAGGAAAGGAGCGGGCGCATGCCCATTGTCGATCATGCCACACGGCTGATCACCTGCAAGTTGGTCTACTACGGGCCGGGACGGTCTGGCAAGACGACGAACCTTACCTACCTGCACTCGGCCTTGCCGGGAACACAGGTCGGTGAGCTCACGTCGCTGGCCACCCGTCGCGACCGCACGCTCTTTTTTGACTATCTCCCCGTCGATCTGGGCACGGTGGGCGCGTATCGCGTCCGATTCCAGTTGTACACGGTGCCGGGACAGCCGTACTACCGCGCCATCCGCCAGCTGGTGCTGCAAGGCGCTGACGGAATCGCGTTCGTGGCCGACAGTCAACGACATCGCTGGGACGACAATCTCGAGAGTCTGCAGGACATGCACGCGAATCTCGCCGAGCACGGCGTTGATGCGCGCGATTTGCCAATCGTCATGCAGTACAACAAGCAGGACTTGCCCGCCTCGCTGGCCGCCAGCGTGGCGGAGCTCTCCGTGGCGCTGAACTTCCGCGGTGTCCCCGAGTTTGCCGGCGACGCGCTGCATGGCCCGGGCGTCTTCGACACGCTGCGGTCACTCGGCATGCGGGTACTCAAACGTCTCGGTGCCGATGAGGGCACGGAGACCGCGCATCGCGCGGCCCTCGCGTTGCGCACGCCCCCGTTCACGCCCGCGCTGCACACCGGCCGCCTGAACACGGACGTGCTGATCGGCGTGGCTGGCGGTGACGCATGAGCGACTTATGAGTGGCCCGATCGACGGCAGCTACCGTTTCGATACCTTTGTGGTCGGATCATCAAACCGTCTCGCCGTGTCGGCGGCTCGCGCCGTGGCCGACGCGCCAGGCAGCGTCTACAATCCGTTGTTCGTGTACGGGGGCACGGGGCGCGGCAAAACCCACCTCGTGGCGGCGATCGCGCACCATGCGCGCCTCGCCAAGCCCGACCTGCACGTCGAGTTCACCTCGGGCGAGGACGTGGCCGAGCATCTCCATCGTGTGATCGCGAGCGGACAGGCGCAGCAGTTCGTCGAGCACTATCAGCCGGTCGAGCTACTGATTCTCGACGACGTACAGTTTCTCACCGGAC
>CAMBRJ010000451.1 GCA_945870175.1 Gemmatimonas phototrophica | reverse complement strand
CGAAGCGCACGTTGGGCACTTTCAGCGCTTCGGCGTTGGCGCGCAGCAGCAGATCGGCCTTGGTTTCCACCGGCACGGTGAAGGGGTCGATCTGATAGGCGCTGCGCCATGTGGCATTGGGATGCGCCGGCGACGGCGCGAGTTCGACTCGGCGGTCGCGCGCAATGCGATTGGCCTTGGCGATGGCGACCGCTTCCTGCGCGGCCGTGCCGACGCCTTCCTTGGTGAGTTCCTGCGTGGCGCAGAAGCCCCAGCAGCCGTCAACCAAGACGCGTACACCGCAGCCCATGGTGTCGGTGTCGACGACGTCGGTGACTTGGCGTTCGCGCGTTTGAATGCTGTTGTTGCGGTTACGCGAGATGCGCACGTCGGCCCATGAGGCGCCGTAGCGCTTGGCGGCGTCGAGTGCCTCCATCATGAGTTCGCGGGTGGCCGCGTCGGTGTAGAGCGCGGGGAGCGGCTTGAACCCGGGCAGTGCACGCAGCGCACTCGGGCCGATCGCCAGGGCGCCGAGTGCGGCGCCGCCGGTGACGAGAAAATCGCGACGAGTAGTCATGGCGTGAATCTATCGCCGCCGACGGATTCGGTCACGCGTGTGCCTGCGCGCCTTTCGGCGTCCCTGGTCCGGGAGGGGCTGGGTGCTCATTCCGCGTCTGGCGGTGTCGTTGAAAGCTCCACAACAGCCAGAACACGGAGATCGCGGATTGCACCGAAACAGCCACGGATCAGCAAACGGCGCTTTTTGCTTATCTGTGTTTTTTCGGGGCAATTCGTGTAATCCGTGTTCCGGCGGTTGCAGTTGCTGGTGTAGAGCCCTACGCCACCACCTTCGTCATCGGGATCAACGGCAACGTCGTCCCGTCGGGCATGGGGTAGTTCACGCCGGCGTCAGGCACGAAACCCAGCGCCCGGTATAACGGCTCGCCCGGCCGCGTCGACATCAGGGACAACCTCGAGAATCCGGCACGTTCGGCGGCGGCGCTACAGACACCGAGGAGTCGCCGAGCGTGTCCGCGGCGGGCGTGGTCTGGGTGGACGTAGAAGGCGCGGATGCGGGCCGGTGACGTGGCGGGATCGAGGCGTCCTTCACCGCGGTCGTGGAACTGATCGCCGCCGAACAACGTCTGGTGATCGCTCCAGCCGCCAGCGGCCACGATCGCGCCGTGCTGCTCGAGCACGAAGTAGCTACGATCGTGAATGAGACTCGAGTCGACGCCGAACACGTAGGCCAGAGAACTCGTGATCTGTGCGTCGGTGTAGTACTCGGCCGCGAGGCGGCGCACCGAAACATCGACCAACGCGGTCAGCGCTGGCACGTCGGTGTAGCGCGCCACGCGGCAGTGCGGCGCACCGGCCATGGCGTCCACGGCGCGCCATCCCTCGGGCCATGGGCCATAGCCGGCGTCAGCATTGATGTGGCCCGCGTCACCCAAGTCCCACAGGCGGCTGCCCCACGCCGCGGCATATTGCTCCGCCTGCGCGAACGTGACGTACGCGTCGGTGCGGCTCGCGACCACGGTGCTCGGGAAGGGCAGCGTGTGCAGCGGAATCGGGGCGAACCCCGTGGGGCCGCTCGGAAATACGGCCGACACCGGGTCGCTCGGCGCGACCAACAGGGCCCCACGCACCCGCATGAGGAGCGCCAGCGGCGCCTCGCGCGCCCAATGGGCGACCATGGCGCAGGCACTGCTGTGGGCGACCAGCACGACATCATGTGCGCTCTCCTGCATCACATGTGTCAGTCGCGCCACCCAGTCGGCGCAGCGGGGGGCGGCCCACTCCCGCTGCACCACGCGCTCCACAGGCAGCGTCGTCGCCTGCGCTTGCCACAGCGACTGCCAATGCGCCGGTCCGGAGTCGTACAGACCGGGCAGCACCAGCACCGCCGCGGCGGCCTCAGATGGCACCGATCGCCCGCGCGAGAATGGCCGGATCGATGTTGCCGCCGGTGATGACGACCATCGTCGTGCGCCCCTGCGTCTCGATCTTGCCCGCGAGCAACGCGGCCAGCGCCGCCGCGCCACCCGGCTCTACCACCAGCTTGAGTTCGCGCACCGCGAAGGCGATCGCCGCCAGCACCTCGTCGTCGGTCACGGTGAGCCCGGCGCCGACGCGCGGCTGGTTGATCGAGAAGGTGAACTCGCCGGGAATCTCGGTCACGATCGCATCGCAGATGGAGCGCTTTCCGGGTTCGTTCGCCACGCGATGTCCCAGCCGAAGCGACCGCGCGGTGTCATCGAACTCCGCCGGTTCGCAGGGGTGCACCACCGTGGTGGGTGATACTGCTTCGGCGGCCAGCGCACACCCGGCCGTGAGGCCGCCACCGCCGCAGCACACCAGGAGCGTGTCGGGCGTGTATCCCATCGCCGCCGCCTGCGTCAGCGCCTCGAGCGCCAGTGTGCCCTGTCCGGCCACAATGTGTCGGTCCTCGAACGGCGGCACGATCGTGAGGCCATGCTCCTGCGCGATGGCGCCACCGATCGCCACGCGGTCTTCGGTGTAGCGGTCGTACAGCACCACTTCACCGCCGAAGGCGCGCGTCCGTTCGATCTTGAGCGCCGGGGCGTCCTTCGGCATGATGATCACCGAACGCATGCCGAGCAGCGCGGCACTGTAGGCAACGGCCTGCGCGTGATTCCCGGAAGAATACGCGACCACGCCGCGCGAACGTTCGTCGTCGGTCAGTTGCAGCAGGCGATTGAGTGCGCCGCGCAACTTGAAGGAGCCGGTGTGCTGTAGTACTTCGGCCTTGAGCAGCACGCGGCCGCCGGCGCGCGCGTCGAGGGCCGGAGACGTGAGCACGGGCGTGATCTGGGCGTGCGGCGCGATGCGGGCGGCAGCGGCACGGATATCGTCGATCGTCGGGACGGCCTGGCGGGAGATGGACATGCCGCATAATCCACTCCCGCGCCCCTCGACGAAAGACGCGCGTGATCAGCGCGGCGCCGCCGCGCGACGCTGCCGTTCGCTGCCACAGGTGATCGCCCGCTCGAATCGCGTACGCGGACGCAGCACGTACCCATCGGCTAGCCCCGAGTCGATCGCGGAGCGGGCGGCCAGATACTGCGCGGGGCAGGGCGCCCAGAGCGCGTCGTCCATGGCCGTGGCCACCGG
>CAMBRJ010000450.1 GCA_945870175.1 Gemmatimonas phototrophica | reverse complement strand
GCGCTGTACAAGCCGTTTTGATTCGTGCTGACGTTGTGATCTCCGTGTCGCCGAGGCGCGCCAGGCCGTGAATGTTCTCGTGCTCAACGTCGGCTCGGCGACGCTCAAGTTTCAGGTGGTTGTCACCGATGCCGATCGCATTGCCGCCGATCGTGACGAGCGCCTGATTCGCGGACAGATCGAGCGGATCGGTGGCGAGTCCGTCATCACCATCCGCGGCGCTGATGGGAGGTCGAGCAAGCGCACCGCGCCGTTGCGCGATCTCCGGGCGGCGGTCGAATGGCTGGTCGGATTCGTGACCTCCGACGAGAGCGGCACCGGACTCACGAGCCGCGGGGAGCTACATGCCGTGGGCCATCGCGTGGTGCATGGCGGCGAGCGATTCCGCCACAGCGTTGCCATCGACAGCGGCGTGCTGCACGGCATCGAGGACACCATCGAGCTCGCGCCGCTTCACAACCCGCACAATCTTCGTGGCATCGAGGCCGCGCGGGCCGCACTCGGCAGCGGCGTACCGCAGGTCGCAGTGTTCGACACCGCGTTCCATCACACGCTACCCGAGCACGCGTACCTGTACGCGATTCCGTATCCGCTCTATCGGCGGCATAAGGTGCGCCGGTACGGCTTTCATGGCACATCTCATCGCTCCATCGCCTATCGCTGGTACACGCTTACGGGACGCACGCGTTCTGACACGCGCATCGTGACGCTGCATCTCGGCAACGGCTGCTCGGCCTGCGCGATCACGAGCGGCGAGTCGATCGATACCAGCATGGGCTTTACACCGCTCGAAGGCCTCGTGATGGGCACGCGGTCGGGCGACATCGATGCGGCGCTGCTGGATTACATCGCCGCCAAGGAAGGCCTCTCCTTGCCGCAGGTCGAAGCACTGCTGAACAATCAGTCGGGGCTGCTGGGGATCTCGGGGCTCACGAACGACATGCGCGATCTGCTGGCGGAAGCGCACGAGCATCAGGATCGTCGCGCCACGCTGGCCATCGAGATCTTCTGCTATCGCGCGCGCAAGTACGTGGGCGCGTATCTCGCCGCACTCGGTGGCGCCGATGCCATCGTGTTCGCGGGCGGGATCGGGGAGAACGCGCCCGAGATTCGCCGACGGATTTGCGACGGGCTGCAGTGGGCGGGACTGCACGTCGACGCGACCGCCAACGACGCGTTGGTCGCCGGCAAGGAGGGCCGCTTCTCGACCGAGGCGTCGTCGCTCGCGGCATGGGTCGTGCCCACCGACGAGGAGTTGTTGATTGCCCGCGATACGTTCCGCGTGATTGCCGGAGTTGAGTCGACCTGAGCTGTTTCGGCCCCGAGGGGTTGCAGATCTCCCGATATCAGATGATACTGACTTGTGCGCGGCAGTTTCCCCGATTTGACGGGCCGCGTACGCAGTGCCTGTGGCACTGGCTATCCGTCTAAGTCGAGGTCCTGACGGCCTGCGACGAGAAATCGGCGCAGGCCGTCAGTGGTTTCAGGTCTGTGGACTGCCGTTCAGCGCTCGTGTGGGTCGAACACACAAATTGAAGGTGAAGGGGCATCGGTAGCCGCCGGTGTCGCTTCCGTGGTGATTTGCCGCCGATTGCCGCCACGTTAAACAAGGAGCTAAACTGCGATAGCGCCCGGCGGCCATCTATCCGCCCGGGCGCGTTCGTGTTGTTGGGCGGCACTCACCCCTCATGGAGAGTGCCACGATGTCGGATTCAGCACGTGAGTAGCATCGCCTCACGTCCTCCCGTTGGAGGCCCATCGGCGTGGCCGATTCGCGATGAGACGATCACGTTTTACGACGTCGTGCTGGAGCGCGGCGATCACCTCGATCGCGTCGATATGCGCTATCGGCTCGAGGGCACGCTCAACGCGGCCCGCGACAATGTGGTGGTCGTCGTGCATGCGCTTACCGGCACCACGCACGCGAGCGACTGGTGGAAGGGCGTGATCGGCGCGAATGCGGCGATCGACCCGACGAAACACGCCGTCCTCTGCGCAAACCTGCTGGGCGGCTGCGACGGCACGACCGGACCGACTAACGAGAATCCCGAGGCGTTGCCGCCCGTCAGCACTCGCGATCAAGCCGCGCTCTTGGCACGACTCCTGGACGCGCTCGGCGTCGGCGCGCCGTTGTTGATCTGCGGTGGCTCGCTGGGCGGTATGGTCACGCTGGAGTTCGCGGCAAGCTTTCCCACGCGCGTGCGATCGGCGGTCGTGCTGGCCGCACCGGCGGCGCAGACGGCACAGGGCATCGCGTGGAATGCTATCATGCGCCGCGCGATCGCCGTGGGTGGCGTACGCGAAGGACTCGCATTGGCGCGCATGGTGGGCATGCTGAGTTATCGCACCCCCGAAGGGATTGAGCGTCGCTTTGGGCGAGCGCGCAGCGAGCACGACACGTTTCAGGTGCACGACTGGCTCGCCGTGCATGGCGAGAAACTGGTCGCCCGGTTCGACGCGACCAGCTACGGCGCGCTGATCGATGCGATGGACGCACACGATGTGGGTCGCGATCGCGGAGGCCTGGCCGCGGCGCTGGCGGCCGTTGGCGACCGACTGATCGGCGTGGGGATTCCCGGTGATCTGCTCTATCCGGCCGAGCGTGTGCGCGAATGGACGACGGCGGCGAAGGCGACGTACGTGGAGCTTCCCTCCGTTCACGGGCACGATGCCTTTCTGCTGGAAGTTGAGCGCGTGTCGGCAGTGATCACGAAGGCCGTGGCGGAGTCGGAAGCCCGGGCGGCGTCACCGACGCCGGTCGTGGCGATCGCGGCGCCGTCGGTTGTCACCGCCGACACGCCGCGCGCCCGGCCGTTGCGGGTGGCGCTCGCCGGCTGCGGCCATGTGGGCGGCAGCTTGCTCGAGCTGTTCGGCGCGCGTGCGCAACAGTTTGGGGATGCGCAGCCGATTCACGTGGATCGCGTGCTGGTGCGTGACGCCGCACGCCCGCGCCCCGCGCTCGCGCAGGCCATCGCGCTCGGCATCGCGGCGCCGGATGCCTGCATCACCGATCCTACGTTGTTGCTCAGCGATGACATCGACGTGCTGGTGGAAGCGATCGGTGGTACGACCACCGCGCGCACGCTGGTCGAAACCGCGCTGCGACGTGGCATCC
>CAMBRJ010000449.1 GCA_945870175.1 Gemmatimonas phototrophica | reverse complement strand
CAACGCCGCCGGGATGCTCGACGCGCTCGAGGTTGCGGCGCGACAGGACGCCCATTTCGCGCGCACGGGCCGGCTGATCGGGCCGTTGCATGGCGTCGTGCTCGCCATCAAGGATCAGTACGACACGTACGACATGCGCACGACGTCGGGGGCCGACGCGTTCTACGCGAACGATCGGCCGCCCGATGACGCCACGTTCGTGAAACGGCTGCGCGATGCCGGCGCGATCGTGCTCGCGAAGTCGAACATGGGGGAGTACGCGGCGGGCGGAATTCCCGGCACGCGCAGCACGTTCGGCGGAACCAATTGCAATGCCTACGACACCGAGCGAGACCCGGGCGCGTCGAGCGGCGGCTCAGGAAACTCGGTGGGCGCGAACCTGGTCACGTGCGCAATCGGTGAGGAGACCGGCACCTCCGTGCGCGAGCCGGCAAAGAACGCGAGTAGCGTGGGGCTCGCACCCACGCGCGAGCTGGTGAGTGCGGACGGGATGATGGATCGCGGCGTCACGACGCGCGTCGGGCCGATTTGCCGAACCGTGCGCGACGTGGCCCGGATCCTCGACGCGTACGCGGGCCACGATTCGAAGGACGAACTGACCGCGTTCAGCGTCGGCAGAAAACCGGCGCAACCCTACGCCAGCTTCGCGCGGGGCGGGCGTCTCGACGGCATCCGGATCGGTGTGGTGCGCGAGTACATGAATCGCGAACTCTTCACGGTGGCCGACAGCGAGTCGATTACGCTCATCGAGCGCGCAATCGACGACCTGCGCGCGCTGGGCGCGACGATCGTGGACCCGGGACCGGGCGGCGCGCTGTTTCAGGACGCGGTGAACCGGTACGCGCCGGTGTGGCGCAGCGAGGCCTTCATCCGGCAGTTCCGCACGCAGTTCCCCGACTCGGCCAACCACTTCCCGGCGCTGATCGACCTGTACGCGGACCCCACGCGTGTGCCGCATGACTCAGGCGGTCGGCCGAACATCCGCAGCTTCGGCGGTCGTGGTGGTGGCGGCGGCGGGGATGTGGGCGGCGGGAAGTACAACATGGAGACGTACCTTCGCGAGCGCGGCGATGCGAATATCAAGACGTACCGCGACCTGATCGAGAAGGCCAACTTCTGGGACGATGCCCAGTTCACGAACCGCCGGACCGGCATGATGGCCACCGATTCCGCGAAGACGTTGGCGGTCGGCGAATCGCTACAGGATCGCTTTACGCTTCAGACGATCGTGCACGCGGTGTTCGCGCAGCAGCAATTGGACGCGGTGGTCTACCCGTCGGGCAGCGTGCCGGCGTCCATCCTCACGAACCCGGAAGAGCCGCGTAAGAATGACCGGCCTCCGGGCGTGTGGAGCTTCGTGAATAGCCGGGGCTTTCCGGCGATGACCGTTCCCGCCGGCTTCACCACGCACGTGTACGACCGGGTGCGCGTTACCACGCCGCGCGACAGTGTGCCGCGCGATAGCACGCCGCGCGACAGTACGCGCCTCACGGGCCCGATCCCGGCGCGGCTCCCCGTCGGGATCGACTTCCTGGGGCTGCCTTTCAGGGAGCCGGTGTTGCTGCGGATCGCGTCGGCGTACGAGACGAGGACCAAACATCGGGTGCCCCCACCCGGCTTTGGGCCGTTGTCGCCGCGCGCCTCGTCGCCGCGCTGAAGCATCCGGGGGGCACGTTCTTCTGCGGTGTGTTCCGTGTGCACGACGCCGTGGTGCTCGACGTCGGCGCCCAGCTCCGGCGTGTGCTCCGGCGGTCGGGGCGCGTCATGACGGCGGCGCGTGCGTACACTGGCGGCCTGCAGGGCACGGCTTATACCCGGAGCCTGCTCTACCGCTCCATTGTATCGCGGATCCTGGTACCGTTCGGCATCTGCTTCACCATCCCGCAACTGGGGTTGCTGGATTCCATACACAGCCGGGTCGCCATCGTCATCGGGCATGCCACGCGCGGCGGGTGCGTATGTGGCGCTTCAACTAGCGGCATTCTCGGCACATCATCGCGACGATGGCGTGAAGGCGTCACCGGCGCGCCGCGTTCGACCGCAACCACGCGTCCGCGCTGTGGTGGTTACCGGTGTTGCTGCACCACGATGAGATAAGCCAGCTCGGCGCCCCCAGCCCCGCTCCGAAAGATGGAGGGCAGGCTGGGATTGCTGCCTGCGGCCTCGCGCACGTAGCCGATGTCCGCGTTCGTCACGCCCGGCGCGTAAATCATGAAATGCCCCGGGAACGCCTGCGAGACGATATCCCCCGAGCGCAGATCCAAGGTGACGTCGCCCGCCAGCATGTAGGCAAGGCCCGTTCGCCGCGGTCGATGGAAACGTCCGTCCTGAAACCCGGCGTCAACGTCGGCGCGAATCGCCGCCACTGTTTTTCCGTCCGCGAGCAGTTCGGCGACCCGCAGCATCACGGGGACATAGCTGGTCGCGCCTTCGGCGTCCCAGCACGTCGGTTTGAACGCGGCGCCCCCGTAGAAGAACCCCTCGCGATTCACGAGACAGGTGAAGCCGTTCGCGCCGGCGCGCACCTTGCGAAAGCCCGTCGGTCCAAAGACGTAGACCGTGGCGCCAGCGCGCAGCGGTTCCGGTGCCGCCGAGAGCGCCAGCGCTTGTTCGATCTGCTCGGGGAACACGGTCTTCAACACCGCGCGCGTGTCGGGCTGTTGCGCACCGAGCGTGGTACCCACGCTCAGTAACGCGACCGCGGCCGCGGCGAGGCCCTTGTGTAGCTGTTCTGACATATTCCCTCGTGCATCGGTGGCCAACAGGGTCCGACGTTCCACGACCCACGCGAACGCAACCCCGCTATAACATGCATCCGCCGGCGTTATGCGGCGCTGTCGGCCCACATTGCGTAATCGGCAGCCGCGCACCAATGTCGCAGCGGCCGCGGTCTCCGATCGCGCCGCGCCTCGCTGCATCTCACGAGGCCCCTCCTCGGTACGGAACAGGTCAGAACATGATGAAACGCGTGCATCTGTTGGGCGTGGTTGCCGGCATACTCCTGCCGGCCTTCGCCGCTCACGGGCAGGGCGCCAACGCCTCGGTCGCCCGTGGGTCACCGACGGCCGAGCGACTGCCGATTTACGTGGTCGACCCCACGTGGCCGCCGACCCTGCCCA
>CAMBRJ010000448.1 GCA_945870175.1 Gemmatimonas phototrophica | reverse complement strand
GAAGCCGATGGCCGTCACGGCATGGCGCACCCAGGCCTGCGGCACTTTCTGCGCGAGGCCGGACATCAGGTAGCCACCCGCACTCGAGCCGACGGCCATCACCACCCCGATCGGCCAGTTCACCTGACCCATGAGGGCGAAGGTGATGGCCGCGATGCCATTGAAGCAAATGCCATTGAAGTTCTTGAGGCCGTTCATCTGGTGGATGTTCGTGAGCCCCATGAGCCCGAACACCGCCAGCATCACGATCCCCGCGCCGGCACCGAAGTAGCCACCGTAAATGCCGACCGCGAATTGTGCGATCAGCATGCCGGTGGTTGGATTCAGGGGGCGTTCGATCTGGCCGGTCGGTGACGCACTGGCCCGTGTGCGCAAGCGCTTCATCACGGGCCCTTGGACCGCGAACAGCACCGTCGCACCGAACACCAGCCACGGCACGAGCGCGCGAAACTGTTCATCGGTGGTGGCCAGCAACAGCGCGGCCCCGATGCTGCCACCGAGAAGGCTCGGGATCGCAAGCCGAAGCGCCCAGCGCTCGGCGCCGACCAGTTCGCGACGATAGCCCCACATGCTCGCGAGCGACCCGGGCCAGAGGGCCATGGTGCTGGTGGCGTTCGCCGATACCGGGGGCACGCCCAGCGCCAGCAGCGCGGGGAACGTGAGCAGCGTGCCGCCGCCGGCGATCGAGTTGACTGCGCCGCCCACCGCCGAGATGGCGGCGATGACGGCGAGCTGAGGAACGGACGGGTTGGCCAGTAGCAGTATCGCCGCATCAGCGGCGCATCGCGGCGAGGGCGAGACAGCCCCATCCCGCGATGAAGCAAACGCCGCCGAGCGGCGTGATCGCGCCGAGCGCGCGAATACCGGTGAATGCCATCGCGTACAGTGATCCCGAGAAGAGTACGGTGCCCGCGAGGAAGAGCCAGCCGCTTGCGTTGGCGAGCGAACCCGGGAACCGCGTCACGATCCACGCCGCCGCCAACATCGCGATGGCGTGGTACATCTGGTAGCGAGCGCCGGTCTCGAATACTTCGAGCAAGCGCGGTTCGAGTCGGGCCCGCAGGGCGTGGGCGCCGAAGGCGCCGGCGGCCACGCCGATGGCGCCGGAGAGCGCGCCGATAATCACGAAGAGACGTTCCATGACTGGAATCTAGCGGATCGCGGTGGATCGTCTCAGCTTTTCGGGCCGATTTGGTACTCCTTCGGCGGCGTAGCCCCGAGCAAATGCTGTACGAAATAGTCCCAGCGACGGCGCATCATGTAGTTCGAGGCCGCACCGTAGCCGTGTGCCGCGTTCGGAATCATGACGAGGTCGAAGTCCTTGCCCGCCTTGATCAGGGCGTCAACCACCAGCCACGTGTTGTCGGGCGGTACGTTGTCGTCCATCGTGCCGTGCGCCAGCATCAGCTTGCCCTTGAGGTTCTTGGCCAGCGTCTGATTCGCTTCCTTGTCGTAATTGTCGACGGCGCCGGTTGTCGTGAGCAGGCCGTGATAGCGCTCGCCCCAATCGTCTTCGTAGTTGCGGTTGTCGTGGTTGCCCGACTCGGAAATACCGACCTTGAAGAAGTCGGGATACTGGAACATCGCCGAGGCCGTGGCGAATCCGCCGCCCGAGTGGCCCCACATGCCAGCGCGCTCCAGATCGATGAACCGATAGCGCTCGGTCAGCTGCTTCATGCCCGCGATCTGATCGGGGAGCGTGTTGTCGCTCATGCGCGCATAGTACGCATCGTGAAACGACTTCGAACGCGTCGGATTACCGGTGCCGTCGATGGCCACGACGATGAATCCCAGTTCGGCCAACGCCTGATTGTCGCGCGTGGCGGCGGAGAACTGGCGGCTGCCGACGCTGCCACCCTGCGGACCCGGATAGATGTAGTTGATGATCGGGTACTTCTTCGTAGAATCCAGCGTGGTCGGGGTCCACATCAACCCGTACAGATCCCACTTGCTGGCGCGGTCCTTCACGGTGATGCGCGTTGGGGCCTTCCAGCCGGCGGCAACGAGCTTGGAGATGTCGCCCTGTTCGAGCGTCGAGATCAGCTTGCCGGTGCTCGCGTTGCGCAGCACGGCGGTCGGCGCGAGATCGGCACGCGACCAACTATCCACGAACACCGCGCCGTTGGGCGACAGTGAGGTGCTGTGGTCACCGTCTTCCGGCGTGAGCAGAGTGAGCCCCTTGCCGTTCATGCCGATGCGATAGAGATGGCGGAAGTACGGATCGCGCCCCGGAATTTTTCCGGCGGCCACGAACCAGATCAGGCGCGCCTTCTCATCCACGCGCTCCACGGAGAGCAGCGGCCCATCGCCCGTCGTGATCTTCGACTTGAGGGCGCCAGTGGTGAGATCGTACAGATACAGCTGACCCCAGTCATCGCGCTCGGAGAACCAGATCACTTCGTTGGTGGCCGGCAGCACGCGCCAGTTCGGTCCGTTGTCGCCGCTCTCGAACTGTGTGGCCACTTCTTCGCGCAGCACGTCGCGCACGTTTCCCGTGTTGGCATCGGCGATGCGCAGGGTGGCAATCTTGTGGTCGCGCGAGTTCGACAGGAACGCGAGCTTGCTGCCGTCGGCGTACCACTCCACATCGGAGAGCTCACCACCGCTGCAGGAGATGTGATCACACGCCGACGAGCGGTGCTGATCGGCCGGCATCTTGAAGCGCACCATGTTCGGTGTCGAACCCGACAGGTCGACGATCACGCGATGAATCATCGACACGACGCTGTCGCCCGGCAGCGGATACTTCCACGCGCTGAGCTCGGGATGTCCGACCTTGGTCTTCACGAGATACATCTCGCCGACGTTCCGCTGATCCTGCTGGAACGTGGCCAGCTTCTTGGAGTCGGGCGACCAGGTGAGAATCGCGCGATCGGAGTGCGTCCAGCCGGCGTTGTCGGTGGCGTAGCCAAAGTCTTTCACGCCATCGGTGGTGACCTGCGTCTCCTTGTTGGACGCGACCTCGCGCACCCAGAGATTCCAGTCGCGGATGAACGCGGCGGTTTTGCCGTCTGGTGAGAGGTGCTCGGGCGGGCGACCACCAGGGCGTGCCGCCGGCCGGCCATTCGCGCGCGCCGGCTCCGCCGGGCAGCTGGCGCCAGCGGCCGTGCAGTCGGTCTTGGTGCCCTTGCTC
>CAMBRJ010000447.1 GCA_945870175.1 Gemmatimonas phototrophica | reverse complement strand
CGCGACTCGCTGCGGGCACCACGCCTCGCTCGCGCACTCTTTCTCCGCGTTGCCCGCGACGCACCGTCGTCGCCACTCGTGCCCAACGCGTGGTACGCCGCGGCCCTCCTGGAGCCCGACAGTGCCCCCGCGTGGCAGCGTCGTATCCTGCTGGACTTCAGTACCTCGTCGGTGGCGGCGCGACTGCGTGGAGAGGATCCCACCGGTCGCCCGGACTTTCTCAGCGCACCCGAACTGCTGAGATTGAACTGGTCCGATGCGCTCCGCATCTGGTCTGACAGCGTGCGCACGCTGCGTCTTCCTCTAAAGCCGGCCGGATCTCGGTGACCCCGTGACAGCAACCATAGGCGATCAGCCGCAGTGGACCGTGGCGGGGCTGACCTTTCGGAACCCCGTCGTCCTCGCCGCCGGCACGGCGGGTTTCGGGCAGGAGGTCGAGGATGTGCTCGACCTCGCCGCGATCGGCGGGATCGCCACCAAGGCCGTCAGCGTCGCCCCACGGCATGGCGCACCGCCGCTTCGCGTCAGCGAATTCGCCGGCGGCATGATCAACGCGATCGGCCTCGCCAATCCCGGTCTCGACGCGGTTCGCGCCGAGTATCTGCCGTGGCTCCGCCGCGCCTACCCCGACACCCGCGTGATCGTCAATGTGGTCGGGAATAGCGTCGAAGACTTCGAGACCGTCGTCGGCGGTCTGGACAACGTGCCGGGGGTGGATGCGTTCGAACTCAACGTCAGCTGCCCCAACGTGAAAGCGGGCGGGATGGAGTTCGGCGCTGACCCGGTCGCGCTCGCCGCGTTAGTGCGCGCCTCCCGGGCCCAAACGTCGCGGCCCATCTTCGTGAAACTCTCGCCGACCCTTGGCGCGGGCGTCGTGGACGCGGCGCGCGTGTCAGTCGAGCATGGGGCGACCGGCCTGACGTTGGTGAACACCATGCCCGGACTCGTGATCGATGCGTCGCGTCGGAAGCCCAAGATCGGGTTCGGCACTGGTGGCGTAAGCGGTCCGGCGTTGCTCCCCCTGGGATTGCTCGCGACCTGGCGGGTCCGTCAGGCGCTGCCCGGCGTTCCCGTTATCGGCCTTGGCGGCATTAGCTCCGGCAACGACGCGGCCCAGTATCTCTTGGCTGGTGCCTCGCTGGTGGGTGTCGGGACGGCCGCGCTCCGCGACCCGCGCGCGCCCGAACGTATCGCCCGTGAACTGTCTGCCTGGGCGGACCGGGAAGGGGTCCGCGACCTTCGATCGATCATCGGCACACTGGAGTGGCCTTCGTGACGCGTGCGTCTTCTCCCACCCTCGGCACGACGGCCCATCCGATCGTCACCCCGATCGTCGCTCTCGACGTCCCGGACCGGCGCGCGGCGCAGGCCATCGTCACCCGACTTGGCGCTGCCTGCGGGTACTACAAAGTCGGACTGGAACTGTTCGCGGCCGAAGGTCCCGAGATCGTGAGTTGGCTGCGCGATGCGGGGAAGCTGGTGTTTGTCGACTTGAAGCTGCACGACATCCCCAACACGGTGCACGGTGCCGCCCGCAGTGTTGCCCGGCATGGCGCGTCGCTCCTGACCGTGCACGCCTCGGGCGGGTCGGAGATGATCCGGGCGGCCGTCGCGGGTGCGCAGGAGGGAGCGACGGCGTCCGGGGGGTGCGGCGTTCTTGGGGTCACGATCCTCACGAGCATGGACTCGGCGGGGATCGGCGAGGCGTGGGGGCGGGAACAGGTGGACGTGACGGGTGAAGTGGTCCGACTCGCGGGGCTGGTGGCGATGGGCGGCGGCGCTGGGATCGTGTGCTCGGGGCACGAAGCCGCTACCGTCAAGTCCACGTTTGCCGGGGCCCTCGACCTCCTGATCCCGGGTATTCGGCTGTCGGGTGGCGACAGCCACGACCAGCGCCGCGTGATGACGCCGCGGGCCGCCGCGGACGCCGGCGCGCGTTGGCTGATCCTGGGCCGGGCCGTGACCGGGGCCGCCGACCCCGTGGCCGCGATGGCATTGGTTGACGCCTCACTTGCGGGAGCGGTCTAAGTCCACTAGGATGAGGGTCTTGCCCGTTTTCGGGCGAGATTCTAGGCCAATCCGCTGGCCACATTTGCTTCGCTCGTGCGCGGAATCGCTGAAAGGCGATGCTTCATGAGCGATGGACGCATGGGGAGTCCAGCCGGCCAGAGCAATCTGGTGCGGGAGACTCCGTTGGCGCGTGAGCGCCAAGGTGACCCGTGAAAGTTCGGAGCAGCGTAAAGCCGATCTGTGAGCACTGCAAAGTCGTCAAGCGACAGGGCGTGACTCGCATCATCTGCAAGCGCAACCCCAAGCACAAACAGCGTCAAGGCTGAGGGGAAGCGTAACACATGGCACGTATCGCTGGCGTCGATCTCCCTCGTGAAAAGAAGGTTGAGATCGGCCTGACCTACATCTTCGGCATCGGTCGCAAGACCGCCCAGAAGATCCTCGCTGCGGCGGGCGTCTCGCCCGATCAGCGGATCCGCGATCTCAATGACGCGGACGTGAACAAGCTGCGTCAGGAAATTGAGCGCAATATTCGCGTCGAAGGTGCGCTACGCACCGAGATCGCGATGAACATCAAGCGCCTGATGGACATCGGCTCGTACCGTGGCACGCGCCATCGCCGCGGGCTTCCCGTGCGCGGGCAGCGCACGCACACGAACGCGCGCACCAAGAAGGGGCCGCGCCGCGCTATCGCGGGCAAGAAGAAGGTGACCAAGTAAGCCATGGCTACCGCAAAAAAGACCAAGCGCGTCGTCGAGGCCGAAGGCATCGCCCACGTCAGCGCCACGTTCAACAACACGACCATCACGATCACCGATATGCATGGCAACACGGTGTCGTGGGGCTCCGCCGGCAAGGCGGGCTTCAAGGGGTCGAAGAAGTCCACGCCGTTCGCCGCCACGGTGGCGTCCGAGCAGTGCGCGCGCGAAGCGCTCACGCTCGGCGTGCGCCGCGTGCATGTGCGCGTGCAGGGGCCGGGCAGTGGTCGTGAGTCCGCCATCCAGGCGCTCGCGTCGGCCGGCCTTCAGGTGAAGTCCATTCGCGACGTCACCCCGATCCCGCACAACGGCTGCCGTCCCCCCAAGCGTCGGAGGGTCTAAGACATGGCCCGTTATACTGGTCCCAG
>CAMBRJ010000446.1 GCA_945870175.1 Gemmatimonas phototrophica | reverse complement strand
GGTACGAGGCGTCACGCGGGATTCCGCATCATGAGCATCTGTTGTGCACGGTGTGCGGCAAGGTGACTGAATTTCGTGACGAACGATTGGAACGCATGACGACGCTGTTGGCCGAGGCGCACGACTTCTCGCGCCAGCGTCACCGGCTTGTCATTTATGGTCTGTGCGGCACCTGCCGTCGCGGACTTCCCTCCAGTACTGCGAGTGCGCGTCGTGGCTCCTGATTCCCTGACTGTTCTGGTAGCGTTCACCGCGGGGTTGTTGAGTTTTCTCAGCCCGTGTGTGCTTCCGCTCGTGCCGAGCTACATCACGTTCATCACCGGTATGGGTCTCGACGATGTGTCGCGCTCCCGGCGGGCGGCACTGACGCACGCGGTGCTGTTCGTGCTCGGCTTCTCGTTCATCTTCGTGGCGCTTGGCGCGGGCGCCACGGCGTTCGGCCAATTGATGCTCGCCTACCGGGTCTGGATTGCCCGCGTGGGTGGCGCGCTCATGGTGCTGATGGGGCTCTGGATGCTTGGTGTGCTGAACATCGGGGCGTTGCAGCAGGAACGCCGTGTGCATCTCAGTGACAAGCCGATGGGCTACCTTGGCACGGTCCTGGTTGGGATCGCCTTCGGCGCCGGCTGGACCCCCTGTCTGGGGCCGACGCTCGGCGCGATTCTCTTGCTGGCTGCCAACGAGTCGCAGCTGGGCCAGGGGATCACCCTGTTGTCGTTCTACTCACTGGGGTTGGCGGTGCCTTTCCTGTTGAGCGCACTGGCGATCGACCGCTTCCTTGGATTTTTCCAGCGGTTCAAGAAGAATCTGGGGCTCGTGAATCGCATTGCCGGCGTGATGCTGATCCTCGTCGGGGTGCTGATGTTCACCGGGTGGTTTGCACGATTGGCGGCGATTCTGCAGCCGCTCACGCCGGCGTTCCTGGTCGAGCGGCTCTAGCGGCAACGCTGGCGCGCGCTACGCGGCTTCGATCGCCTCGAGCAGCTGCTGGCGCTGAAGCAGCTCCGTGTAACGTTGTCCGAGACGCATGAGCTGCTCGTGCGTGCCTTGCTCGACGATGCGACCGTCGTCGAGCACGAGGATGTGATCGGCATCGCGCACGGCGCTGACGCGATGCGATGCGATCAGTGCGGTGCGACCTTGCAGTGCGGTGCGCAGCTCATGCAGGATGGCGGCCTCGGTCTGTGTGTCGACGGCGGAGAGCGCATCATCGAGCAACACGACGCGCGGCGCACGGGCCAGTGCGCGCGCGAGCGCGGTTCGTTGTTTTTGTCCACCCGACAGGTTGATGCCGCGCTCGCCGAGCCGCGTGTCGAAGCCGTTGGGGAGTCCGGCGATGGTTTCACGCAGCTGTGCGATCCCGGTGGCGTGCTGAATGCGTTCGGGATCGGCAACGTCGAGCCCGTAGCCGATGTTCTCGCCCATCGTCTCGCTGAAGAGCAGGGCTTCCTGGGGGACGTAGCCGAGCTCGGCGCGCAGCGCGCCGATCGGCAGTTCGCGGATGTCGATGCCGTCAAGCAGGACCTGTCCTTGCTGTGGATCGAAGAAGCGCGGGATCAGATCCAAGAGCGCGCTCTTGCCCGAACCGGTGGCTCCGACGATGGCCAGCGTACCGCCCGCGGGAATGCGGAAGGAGACATCGCGCAGGATCCAGCGCGCGTCGGACGGCGTCGCGCCGTGCGGTGTCTGTTCGTAGTTGGCGTCGCGTGCGGCGCCGTCTTCGCTGACGATGACGGGGCGCGGATACCGGAACGACACGCGTCGGAACTCGACGGTGCGTCCACCTTGCTGGGCATCGACGCCACCAACGGCGACGGGGAGACTCGTGGTGCCGGTGTCGTGCACCGCCAGCGGCTCCGCGTCGAGCAGTTCGAGTACGCGGGTCATGGATGCGGCGGCACGCTGAAACAGATTCGTGGTCCAACCGAGTGCGATCAGCGGCCACGTGAGTTGCGCGAGATAGATGCCGAAGGCCACGTAGCCGCCCACGGTGACCTGCCCTTGGATGAGCAGGCGTCCGCCCACGCCGATCGTGACGGCACCGCCCAAGCCGGCCAGCAGGCCGAACCCTGGGTTCATGAAGCCGTTCAGCGTCGCGAGGCGCATGTTGGCGGTGAGGTACTTGTCGCCAAGCGTGACGAATCGCGCGGTTTCGGCGTGCTCTTGCCGATAGGCCCGAACGACGCGTACGCCGGAGAGGTTTTCCTGGGCGCGCGTGGTCAGCTGACTGAACTGCGACTGAACCGCTTCGAAGCGGTCATGCACGAGGCGTCCGAGGCGTAGCATGAGCACGGGCAGGCCGATCATGGGGAGGAGCGCGACGGCCGTGAGCAGCGGGCTGATGCGGACCATCATGATCATCGCGAACAGGCCGCCGAAGATCGTGTTCACGAGGTACATCACGGCTGGTCCGGCGGCCATCCGGACGGCCCCCAAGTCATTCGTGAGGCGGGCCATGAGATCCCCGGTGCGCCATCGCGCGTACCAACTGGCATCGAGGATGCTGAGGCGGGCGAAGATGTCGTGGCGGAGGTCGGTCTCGATGCGGCGACTGATCCCATTCAACAGCAACCGCATGGTGAAGCGGAGCACGCCGCTCGCCACGGCCGTGATCAGCATCACACCGCCGAGGCGCACGACGGTGCTACCGTCAGCCCCGGAGCGGATCTCGTCGACACCGCGTTGCAACAGGGACGGAATGACGCTGGCCAGAAATGCCGCCACCACCACCGCTGACAGCCCACACGCAACTTGCCACCGGTACGGGTGGTAGTACGGAAGCAGGCGTCGCAGGGCGTGCCGCGCTGGCCTCGGCGGCATTCCGCGTGTAGGTCCGTTCATGGCACTCCGAAATTTGCACCGCGAGGTGTTCGACCTATTTTCCACTCGCGGGCGTATCCCGCGTCCTTTTCACAGGAGTTTCTGCATGCGTCAATATATTCGCGCGTCACGTCCCACAATGCTCCTGGCGGCGTTCTCGCTAGCCGCGCTGGCCGCCTGCGGAGACAAGGCCGCCGACACGGCGTCCCTGAACGCCGACAGCACGCTCGGTCGCGATCTGGCGATGGCGACGGACTAGGCACAACCGAAGCTGCAGGACGTCCCCGTCACGCCACCGCCCGCTGTGGCCGCCGACGCGCC
>CAMBRJ010000445.1 GCA_945870175.1 Gemmatimonas phototrophica | reverse complement strand
TCGCCCATCTCCCCGAGGGCCATCGCCTGATCGGCAATGCGCTGCTCGAGGGCGATGACGTCACGCCAGGCCGCAGCGCCGGCCTGCCACACCGTGGTGGCGCCTTCGAAGGCCCGGTGCTGATCAAGCAGGGCATGACGCAGCCCCGGCTTCCGGGCGACGGCGCCGACGGTGGGCTGAATGTCGCCGGTGATGACGCCGAAAATCGACGTCTTTCCCGCGCCATTGCGCCCGATGATCCCCCACCGCTCACCCTCGGCGACGGTGAAGGTGATGTCTTTGAGGAGTTCGGTGGCTCCGAAGGAGATACCGATATTGGAGCAGGAAAGAAGAGTCACGCGGCGAGGAAGGCGTCAGGTGGAATGGATCTTCGTAAATTAAACCGCATGCGCACCATCCTTCCCGTCCTCCTGGGCCTCACGCTGATCTTGAGCTGCCGTCTTCCCGGTGGAACGACGGCGCAGGTTCCCCGCAAGGCCGTCTTCATCCTGCTGGACGGCATTCCGGCCGATGTGATCGAACAGGTCTCCACGCCGGTGCTCGATGAAATCGCCAAGGCCGGTGGATACGCCCGCGCCCATGTGGGTGGCGAGCTGGGTGGCCGCACCGAGACGCCGACCATCTCGGCGCCCGGCTACATGAGCCTCCTCACGGGCACGTGGGCGAACAAGCACAACGTGTGGAACAACTACAACCAGTCTCCCAACTACGCCTACTGGAACATCTTCCGTATCGTAGAGTCGGTCGATGCCTCCCGGAAGACGGCGCTCTTCTCGACGTGGCTCGACAATCGCACGGTACTGGTGGGTGAAGGACGACCGGGGGCGGGGGACTTCCGACTCGACCACTCCGCCGACGGGTTCGAACGGGATACGGTGGCCTTCCCGCACGATCCGGCGTCGCGATACATCGAAGCCATCGATGAACGGGTGGCCTCGGAGGCTGCGGCGTACATCGCGGCGAACGGGCCTGACCTGTCGTGGGTGTATCTCGAACACACCGACGACGTGGCGCACGCGAACGGCGACAGCGACGCGTTCCGTACGTCGGTGCAGCAAGCCGATGCTCGGGTGGGGCGCATCTGGACGGCCGTGCAGCAGCGTCAGGCTCTGGGAGAGGACTGGATGATCGTGGTGACGACCGACCACGGGCGCGACGCGCGCACGGGCAAGGGCCACGGCGGTCAGTCAACGCGCGAGCGTACCACCTGGATTGTCACCAATCAGTCGGGGCTCGATGCGCGCTTCACCGGCGGAACGTCGGCGATCGTAGACATCGCGCCGTCTATCCTGCAGCACCTGCGCATTCCGGTGCCGACCGCCGTGAGCGGCGAGATGGACGGTGTGTCGTTCCTGCGCCCGCGACCACGTACGCATACGCGACCGCGATGAACCCGACGGCGGCGTAGCATGTTTTATTTCGCGGTTCCCGTTCTCCCCCTTCATGTAGACAGCGGAGCAAACCATGGCGCGCGTACTCGTTATCGGCGGCACTCAGCTCATCGGGCGCGCTTTGGTGGAGCAGTTGCTGGCGCGCGGCGATGAGGTGTCGCTTATGCACCGCGGACACGACACGCCCTTCGGCGATCGCGTCCGGTCCATCCGTTGCGATCGTAACGACATCTCGGCGGTGCAGGGTGCCCTGACCGGTGAACGGTTCGATGTCGTGTACGACAACGTGTATGACTGGCAGCGCGGGACCACTCCCGAGCAGGTAGTGGCGGCGGCACGCGCCACGGCCCCCAGCCTGTCGCGCTACGTGTTCACGTCGAGCGTGGCGGTGTATCCCACGGGTGGCGTGTACACCGAGGATTCCGCGATGGTGGCCGTGGACCATCCGGACGTGTATGGCGCACAGAAGGCGAACACGGAGCGTGCGCTGTTCGCGTTGGGCAAGAGCGAAGGGCTGCCGGTGAGCACGTTGCGTCCGGCGTTCATTTACGGACCGCATAACGCATTCGATCGCGAGGCTTTCTTCTTCGATCGCCTTCGTGACGGCCGTCCCATCATCATTCCCGATGACGGGAAGGCGACGATGCAGTGGGTGTCCGCGCACGACGTGGCCCGGGCGGCGATCCTAGCCGCCACGCACGACGTGGCGATCGGGCAGGCGTACAATCTGGGGAGTTTCCCGCCGATTACGCAGCTCGCTTTTGTGGAGCTGCTGGCGCGGGCGTCGGGGCACGAACTGCGGGTGGCCCACGTGTCGCGCGCGAAGATTCAGCAGATGGGCGGCAGCCTGATGCAGCCGCCCAACTACTTCGGCGTGTATCTCGATCTCCCCGCCATCACGGCCGACTCCGCGCGCGTGACGGAGCAGCTTGGACTTACGCTCACGCCGCTGGAGGCGGGGATGCGCGACACATACGCGTGGTATGCGCAGCAGCCGCACGTGGCACGGGATTATGCGTGGGAGGACGCGCTGCTGGCGACGGGTGGTATCGAGGTCGTGACACACCACGGGTAGCGCGCCGCACCCGTCAGTCGCGGGCTCGATGCGGAAGAAGTGCAGCCAGCCGTGCACGATCAGCGGTCGCACCTCCGCGTGTTTCGCGATGACGCCGTCGATCGACGCGGACGGCGCCTCAACGAAGATATTAAGAGGCGGAGCGGTCCGCCTGTCGCACAACGCCCCCGCACCGAGTTTCCGATGCGAGGGCGTGCTTGCGTGTGGGCACAACGACGTTTCGTGGGGAGCTACGCGCGACGTGTGCGGCGCGCGGCGGCGCCGAGCATCAACATGCCGATGGCCATCAAGCTGACGGTGGTCGGTTCCGGGACGGTCGTGATCGGGTCCACCGAGGAATCGCTGCCCGAACCCGGAGCCCCTGCGGTTAGCTGAGAGGACAAATACGCTGACTGGTTGTCGTTCGAGTACCGCTGATAGGAGCAGCCGCTGTTGCACTCGATAAAGTTCCAAGTTTGTCCGTACTGAGCGGTAGTCACCGCCAGATTCACGCGATCGCTTTGTACGTCAAGTTCAGTGGGGACAACTGCGAAACCAAAGCTAAAAGTGTCCCAATTCCCAACACCAAGCCCTGAGAATCTCAAATATCCGCCAATGTTCTGTACCGAGTTGTAGCTCAGAACATTTGAGTAGCGTAATGGGGAATTTTTACTGTCATTTCCAGCATAAAAATTGCTAC
>CAMBRJ010000444.1 GCA_945870175.1 Gemmatimonas phototrophica | reverse complement strand
TCACCGCCTTCGGCAACCCCTTCTGGTCCGTCGATCCGGCGCGCCCGATCGCCGCCTTGCCGCTGCAGATCTACGCCTACGCCCAAAGCCCCTACGACGAGTGGCGCGCCCAGGCGTGGGCCGGCGCCCTCGTGTTGCTCATACTCGTTGCGTTGATCAGTGCGGCCGCCCACGCCGTCATTCGCGCGCGCGCCAAGGTCCTCTCCGCCGTCACCCCTCGCGTGGGACGGGTGAATGACTGAGCGAACGCCGGCGGCCGCCACCGCGCCTCATGTGCGTCTCAGCAATCTGTCCGCCGGCTTCGCCGATCGCGGCGTGCTGCGTCAGGTCAACCTCGATGGTCCACCGGGCCGGGTATTGGCCATCGTGGGTCCGTCGGGGTGCGGCAAGAGCACCGTACTGCGGTGCATCAATCGCCTGCACGAACTCGATGACGGCGCCTTCGTGAGCGGTGACGTATCGGTCGGTATGCTGCCGGTGTACGCCGCCTCGACCGACGTGATCGCCCTGCGTCGTCAGGTTGGCATGGTGTTTCAGCGACCCACACCCTTCGTCACCGCCTCCATCTTCGACAACGTTGCGGCGGGCGTTCGTGCGCACCGGCGCTTCATCGCCGCCAGTGAACTGGAGGGACTCGTCGAAGATGCGCTGCAGCGCGCCGGCCTGTGGCGCGAAGTCGTCGATCGACTCTTCGGTACGGCCATGGCGCTCTCTGGCGGCCAGCAGCAGCGGCTCTGTATCGCGAGAGCGCTGGCCGTCCAACCTGACGTCCTCTTGCTCGACGAGCCCACGGCGTCGCTGGATCCCATGGGCACCCAGCGCATCGAAGAGCTGCTCTACGATCTGCGTGACACCGTCACGGTGATCATGGTGACCCACAACATGCAGCAGGCCGCGCGCGTTTCCGACGTCACGGCGTTTCTCCTCGACGGTCGCATCGTCGAGTGTGCCCCGACGCGGCAGCTGTTCACGACACCATCCGACGCACGTACCGAAGCCTACATCACCGGGCGTTTCGGATGAGCACCGACCTCTACACCCTGCCGGGTGCCGTCATTCTCGAACGGTTCTCCGCGTGGTTCGGCGCGGCCCCAGCGCTGCACAACGTCGACTTCGCCGTGCGTCCCCGTTCGGTCACCGCGCTCATCGGCCCATCGGGCTCGGGCAAGAGCACGCTGTTGCGCGCCATCAATCGACTCAACGATGAACTGCCGGGAGCGCGCCAGAGCGGCCGGCTGCTCCTCGACGGCGACAACGTGTACGAACCCACGGTCGACGTGAGCGAGCTGCGGCAGCGGGTCGGCATGGTGTTTCAGCGATCCAATCCGTTTCCGCGCTCCGTGTTCGACAACGTGGCGTATGGGCCGCGCCTCAATGTTGGCCTCACGGGTCGCGCCCTCGACGACGCGGTCGAGCATGCGCTGCGACGCGCCGCCCTCTGGGACGAGGTCAAGGATCGACTGCACGAGAGTGCCTGGTCGCTCTCCGGCGGTCAGCAGCAACGGCTCTGCAGTGCGCGCGCGCTCGCCAACCGTCCGACCGTGCTGCTGCTCGACGAGCCGACCAGCGCCCTCGATCCGCAGGGCACGCAGCGCATCGAGGAACTCCTGTATGATCTTCAGCAGGACCTCACCATCATCATCGTGACCCACAACTTGCATCAGGCCGCGCGCGTGTCGCGACGCACGGCATTGCTGATTGACGGCGTGCTCGTCGAAGACGCGGCCACCGATCGTTTATTCACGCGCCCGTCCGATTCACGGACCGAAGCGTTCATCACGGGGAGGTTCGGCTGATGCGTAGTGTTCCCGACGGCTATCGGCACTTTCACGATGACCTCGCGTTGCTCAAGCAGCGGCTGCTCGACATGTCCGAACGCGCCGAGTCCCTGGTGGCGCTCTCGGTCGAAGCCCTGCTCGAGCGCGACCGCGAGAAGGCAATTGCGGTGATCGAGGCCGACGAGGAGCTCGACCGGCTCGAGGTAGAGGCCGAAAATCAGGCCATCGCCATGCTTGCACTGCAGCAGCCGATGGCCCGTGATCTCCGCTTCCTGATCGGCGCGATCAAGGTGTCAAGCGACCTCGAGCGCGTCGGCGATCACGCGGTGAACATCGCGCAGTGTGCGGTGCGACTGGTCGATCAACGCGCTGCCGTGCCGGCCGTCCCCGCCATCGCGGAGATGGCGCGTCGGGCGCGTGCCATGCTCAGCGACGCCCTCGACGCCTTCATCCGCGGCGACGGCGCACTCGGCCGTGCCGTCGGCAAAGCCGATGACGATGTCGACGCCGGGCATGAGAGCATCTTTCGTGCACTGCTGGCCGACATGATGCGCGACCCGCAAGCCATCGCCCCATCGCTCGAGCTGTTGCTGGTCAGCCGGAACTTGGAGCGGGTGGCCGACCTGGCTACCAACATCGGGGAAGATGCCGTGTATCTTGCCGAGGGGAAACAGATTCGTCATCGGTTCGACGAGGACGCCCCCACGCCTTCCTCCAGCGACGTGACATGACGGCACCACTCACGACCGCGTCGACCGACATCCGGATCGCCGCGATCGACATCGGCTCCAACTCCGTCCGCCAGATCGTGGCAGACGTCTCCCCCACCGGGCAGATCCGCGTGGTGGACGAGATGAAGGCGATGCCGCGACTGGGGGAGGGACTCGAGGCCACCGGCTCGCTGTCGCCGACCGCCATCGATGCCGCCGTGACCGCCGTGCAGCGCATGGTGACGTTGGCCGGCCAACTGGGTGCGGTCCGCATTGAAATCGTGGCGACGAGCGCGGTGCGCGATGCGGCCAACAGCGCCGATTTCACCGGGCAGGTGCAAGCGCGCACCGGACGCCGCGTGCGTATTCTGAGTGGCGAGGAAGAGGCCCTCCTCTGCTACCGCAGTGCGCTGGCCCATTTCGAACTGGGCGCCGGCCGTACCGTCGTCATGGACATCGGCGGCGGCTCGCTGGAGCTCGTGCTGGCCAAAGACGGACTCATCGAGCGCGTGGCGTCGCTGCCGTTCGGGGCCGTCCGACTCACCGAGCGTTTTCTTTCCCCGAGGGTGACACCGCGGCGGGTGCGCGCGCTGCGTGAGCACGTGCGCGACGGCCTCAAGCGCTCGGTGCCCGTGAAAGATTGGCGTGGCGCGCAGG
>CAMBRJ010000443.1 GCA_945870175.1 Gemmatimonas phototrophica | reverse complement strand
TGGACGGCGACCGCGCCGCTGATCTACGCCGTGTGGTGCATGGTGGCAAAGCCGGGGTGAATGCGGGACTACCGGCCGCCGCGTGGCATGCGGGGCGGTCCTGAACCCGGTGGTGCGACGGGCGGCGCGGTCGAACGGGCGGAACGACGACCGAAGGCAAGTCGCCCAACCTTCCGCGTGACCATCACCAGCAGCATCACCACCGACAGCAGCGCCACGAGCGGCAGGAAGATCGCGAGCACGCTCGTGACCACGGCACCGATCAGCTCCATGGTGGAGACCACCGGATTGCCCACGCCACCGGTGAGGGTGGTCGATTTGAAGCGCGTGAGCACCGAGGCGCCTTGCGTAATGCCCGCCGCTCCCCCGGCAATGAGGACCACGCTCCACTTCACGAGTGGCGGCAAATCCACAACCACCGACGCCGCCGCGAGCATGCCAGCCACCAGCGCCGTCGGCGTCGCGATCACGTCGAGCAGCTGATCGATCCACGGCATGGCGTAGGCGCCGACCTCGAGCAGCGTGGCGATGGCGAGGGCCGCAATCGCCGGCGTGGTGGCCAGCCAAGCGAAGCCGGGCGACAACTCCAGCACCCCGCTCTTGGCGGCGATCGCGGCCGCCAGCAACGGCACGAACACCCGAAAGCCCGCGGCGGCCGCGAGTCCGAGTCCGATCGCCACACCCAGCAGGGCGTCATTCGTAAGGAACGCATCCGGTCGCATGCACGAGAGATACCACCGCGCCGTTCCGCCCGCGACGCCTGCACACTACTCTGGTGCCATGCGGTTTTTCGGATGGCTCTTCCTGGCGACGCTGTCGCTGGTGCTGATGGTGCAGCTCCGGCTGATCGACGGCGCCCTCGTGTCGCCCGACACGCCGTGGGGCATCGTGGGCTTCGAGCTGGCGTTCACGCGCGAACGCGCCGCCGCCATCATCGCGGTGTGGCGCAGCATGGGCGTCACGGACAGCGCACTCGTCAGTCTTGGAGTCGACGTCGCGTTCCTGCTGGTCTATCCGTTCATGTTCCGCCGCTTGGTGCAGCTGCTGCGACGCGACGACGGCTCGACCTTCCAGCGGCTCGGCCCGCCACTGTCCGCCGCCGTGCTCGTCTGCATCCCGCTCGACGCGCTCGAGAACGCCCTGCTCTGGCGCGAGCTCGTGGCCGGCGCATCCACGCCGCTCGCGATGGCAGCCGGCGTGGCGGCCTCAATCAAGTTTCTGCTGGTCCTCGTCACCGCCGCCTGGTGCGTCGGTGCCCTCCCGAAGCGTCTCTTTCCCCGCCCCGCACATGGCTAACGGACCCGGTCCCGGCGGCATCGCCGCACGGTTGCTCGCCGCACTCGTGCTCGTATTCGCCACGTACAACCCCGAAGGATACTCGTTTTATCACTGGTCTATCGCGCCACTATTAGGACAGAACACCAGCACTGGTCCCGCATCAGTCAAGTTCTTGCTGGGGATCCTGTTGCTCGGTGGATGGGGAGTCTTCCTGAATGCCACCCGCCGTTCGATCGGCATGGGTGGCGCCGCGCTGGTGATCGCGATCTCGGGCGCGCTGGTGTGGATCCTCCTCGACTTCGGCATCGTCAGCGCCGGATCCGCCCGCGGAATTTCGTACGTCGTGCTGCTCTGCCTGTCGGTGCTACTCGCGGTCGGGATGAGCTGGTCGCATCTGTCGAAGGCGATGAGTGGGCAGGTCGATATGGATCAGACGGACTGACGTGCTCAGGGAGCGGGGGCTCTGGGCTCCCGAAGCTTAAGGCTATCGGGCTGTAGGCTGACAGCCATCGGCCGTGGGCCGTGAGCGATGGGCCACGGCCAGTGTCCAGACATCAGTGGACAGCGACCAGTTCCCGCCCACGGCTCATGGCCCATGGCCCACGGCTGTCAGCCCACAGCCCGATAGCCTAAAGCCTCGGGAGCCCACAGCCCACAGCCCACGGGAACCGAGATCCTCCTCCCTCCCGTTCGCCCCCTCACAAATGCCAACAACCCTCGCCTTCGTCGCCCCTTGGGAATCCTCGCGCGCCGTCGCGAACCTCCCGCGTGAACCCCGCGACGATGTCGTCGTCCTCTTGCTGGAGTCGGTCGCCAAGGGTTCCTCCCTCCCCTGGCACCGCCAGAAGCTCGTCCTGCTGCTCTCCTCCATGCAGCACTTCGCGGCCTCGCTCGAAGCCGCCGGGTACCGGGTCGCTTACCGCAAGGCCGCGAGCTACGCCGAGGGGATCGCTGCTGCCGCCGCCGAGTTCAACGCGGCCAAGGTCGTCGCCACCGAGGGGCGCGAGCAGGATATGGTCGACGAACTCGATCGCGCCCGCACCCTGCTCGAAGCCGATTTCCGCACCCTGACCCTGCGCGAGGACCGCGGCTTTCTCGCCACCCGCGAGGAGTTCGCGACCTGGGCCCGTGGGCGCAAAGAGCACCGGATGGAGTTCTTCTACCGGGAAATGCGCCGCAAACACGGCATCCTCATGGAAGCCGACGGCACGCCGAGTGGTGGCCAGTGGAACTTCGACGCCGATAACCGGAAGCCGTGGCCCAAAGGCCGCGCGGCGCCCGAGGTGTGGTGGATCGAGCCCGACGCCATCACGCGCGCCCAGATGGACCGCGTGCGGACGTGGCGGAATCGCTGGGGCTCGGTCGACCAGTTCGCGCTGCCCGTCACCCGTGCCGACGCCAAGGCCTGGCTCGATCGGTTCATTACCGAACGACTGCCCGAGTTCGGACCGTATGAAGACGCCCTCGTGCACGGCGCGCCCGACCTGCTGCACTCCACGCTGTCATCCATCATCAACGTCGGGCTGCTGCATCCGCTTGAGTGCGTCCGCAAAGCCGAAGCCGCATGGCGTGCCGGGCTCGTCCCCATCGCCTCGGCCGAAGGCTTCATCCGGCAGATCCTGGGCTGGCGCGAGTACATCCGCGGCATGTACTGGCACCTCATGCCCGGACTCCGCACCGCCAACGCCCTGAACGCCACGCGGGATTTGCCGCGCTGGTTCTGGGCGCCCGATGGCGAAGCCTACGACGACGAACAGGCCACGGGTGCGGCCTGCGAGATGCGCTGCCTCGCCGACACCATCCGGCAGGTGCGCGATCACGGGCGGGTGCATCACATCGCCCGCCTCATGGTGCAGTGCAACATCGCC
>CAMBRJ010000442.1 GCA_945870175.1 Gemmatimonas phototrophica | reverse complement strand
AACCACCACCCCCGACACCGCCGCCACCACGGTGTCGCTCAGGAAATGCCCCATCGCCAGCACCCGCGTGGCGGCACAACCGGCGGCCAACGTGTACCACAGCCAGCGTGCCCGCGGATACAGCTGCGCCAAGACCGTCGCCCCCGCGAACGCGACCAGGACATGACTACTCGGCATACCCATCCCACGATTGGACAGCGGCCCGTCGGCGAAGGGACGGAACACGTACTCGAACACGTCGGGATTGGGGCGCAGCCGGCGGATCGAGAGCTTGAGCACTTCGGCGAGGCTCCCGCCAAGCGCCGGACCGAGCACGAGTGCCCACGCGTACTTCGTGCGCCGTGGGTGGTCATGTTGCTGCAACCAGAACCCCAGCGCGATCACCCCCCACGTGGGGAGATATCCCATGGAACGCAGCAGGCGTCCCCAATCCTTGTCGTTGACGGAGAGCAATCGCGCGGAACGCCACGCCGTGGCGTCGAGCAGGTGGGCACACGCGATGGCCACGACGGCGATGATCAGGAACCGAATCCAACGGGATCGCTCGGAATTGGCGGACGTCATGAACGCGAAATCAACGCCGCACCAGCCCTGCACGCCACTCGGTCCTCAGGCATATTTGACAGATGGAACGCAACACGAAACAGCGCGACGCGATCCGGCAGGTTTTCGAGGTCACGCCCCGTCCGCTGGGGCCCACCGAAGTGCTCGAAGCCGGTCGGGAGCAGATGGCAACGCTCGGCATCGCCACCGTTTACCGGACGATCAACGCGCTGGTGGAAACCGGCTGGTTGGTTCCGGTGGAACTTCCGGGCGAGGCCCCGCGCTACGAGCGCGCCGGCATCGAGCATCACCATCACTTCCGCTGCCGCAGTTGCGCCCGCGTGTTCGAAATCCATGGATGCCCCGGCGATTTGCGCGAACTCACGCCCGAAGGCTTCCGACTGGAGTCGCACGACGTGACGCTGTACGGACAGTGCGCGCGATGCGCCGCCGCGTGACGCTCGCGGTCGCGCGCGTCGTTGGTCTGTTGCGTCGAAGCATGTTGCTGGCGGGTGCCGCCCTGTTGACCGCGTGCGATCTGTTCGGTGGCTTCAAGGGCATGGCCGTCGATCCGCCGCGCGACATGCCCACCTTTGCGTTCACCAAAGCCGACGGCTCCCGTTTTACGACGGTGCCGGAACCTGGCCGCCCCATGGTGCTGTTCTTCGGGTATACGCACTGCCCCGACGTGTGCCCCACCACGCTGGCCGACTGGAAACGCGTACGCGCCAAACTGGGTGACGACGCGAAACTGGTCCGCTTCGTGTTCGTCACCGTCGATCCCGACCGTGACACCCCGGCGGTCGCCGAACGATACGCGCGCATGTACGACCCGTCGTTCGTCGGTGTATCCGGTGATGCCATCACGACGTCGCGCATGATGGACGCCTTCGGTGTGGCCGCAGCCCGCGAGCCCGGCACGAACGCGACCGGGTATCTCGTCAGTCATTCGTCACAGGTCTTTCTCGTGGATTCGCACGGCAAGCTGGTGGCGCTGTACCCTTTTGGAACGGGGTGGGACGCTTTGGCGGCCGATCTCGAGCGGTTGTTATGATGCGCCGACTTCTTCCTGTGATCAGCCTGGCGGCCGTGGCGGCGATTGGCTTCGGGCTTGCTTGCACCACCAGTTCCACGCCGCCCCTCGAACGTATCGCGGTGCGGAGCGGCTGGGCGCGCATGGCAGACTCCGGCGCGACCAGCGGTGCATATCTCGAGATCGTGAACAACGACACCAGCGGCATGACGCTGGTCGGCGTGACGACGGAGGTGGCCGGCGCGGCCGAGGTGCACGAGACCATGCAGCATGATGGGATGGCGCACATGATGGCGCGCACCGAGCTTCCGATTGCCGCCGGTGAAGTGCTCTCGATGCAACCCGGTGGGCTGCACGTGATGCTCGTCGATCTTCGGCATGCACTCGTGGTCGGTGACAGCGTGCCACTGCGACTCCGCTTTCGCGACGGCACGGAGCTGCCGGTTGTCGTGCCCGTGAAAACACCGTGACCGCCTCGCGCGTGGCGATGCTGTTCGCCGTCGTGGCGGTGAGCGCGGGACTCGCCTGGTTCAGCTGGCCGCGTCCGGACACACTCATCCGCGTAACGCGCGGCGGCGTGGCCATGGTCACCGACGCCTACGGCCGGACGGCGCCGCTCGGCGATACGGTATTCGTGCGCGGCGGCGGTGCGCGGCGGACGATCCGTGTGGTCAATGAGGATACGGTCAAGCACCAGCTGGCGATGTTCAACATCCCCGCGGGCGAACAGACCGAGTACACCGTGCCACCCGGTACCTTCGGTGGCGCCTGCTCGGCACATCCGACCAGCACGCACCTCACGTTCGTCATCCGGTGAGCAGCCTCATGGTCGACCCGACGGCGCGCCCGGACGCTACCGAAACGCGCGGCATGGATGCCGCGCTCGACGAGGAGCTGCAGGCCCTGCAGAGTGCCGGATTGCGGCGCTCGCTGCGGCAGGTGCATCAGCGACGCGCCGGTACCGTGCTGCTCAACGGCGAGCGCGTCGCCGACTTCGCGTCGAACGATTATCTCGGACTCGCCTCCGATCCGCGCCTGTCGCGTGCCGCCAGCGCGGTGCTGCAGGCCGAAGGCGTCGGGGCCGGCGCCGCGCGGCTGATCTCGGGGAATCATCCGATCCACGAGGTCCTCGAACGCGCCCTGGCGCGCTTCAAAGGCTGCGAACACGCGCTGCTGTTCCCGTCGGGCTACATGGCCAACGTCGGTGCCATTCCGGCACTGGTCGGCCCCGGCGACGTGATTTATTCCGACGCGCTCAGTCATGCGTCGCTGATCGACGGCTGTCGCCTGTCGAAAGCGACGATCCGCGTGTTCCCGCACGCCGACGTCGAGGCGCTGGCCGCGATGCTCGAGGCCGACCGTCACGAGTTCCGCCGGGCGTTGATCGTGGTGGAAGGGATCTTCTCGATGGACGGCGATCTCTTCCCGCTCGATCAGCTGGTGCCACTCGCGCGTCGATACGATGCGTGGACGTACGTGGACGACGCGCATGGCACGGGCGTGCTGGGAGCAACCGGCGCCGGCTCAGTTGAACAGTGCGGCGTGACGGGACAGATCGACGTGATCGTGGGCACGCTGGGCAAGGCGATG
>CAMBRJ010000441.1 GCA_945870175.1 Gemmatimonas phototrophica | reverse complement strand
GTGCACGTCGAGGCCCGTCCCAAGGACCGCGACGGTGCGTCCGCCCGCGGCCAGCGCCGCCTCGTGCGCCGCGCCGTCGATCCCTCGCGCCAAGCCGCTGACGATCGTGACGCCGGCGCGTGCGCAGGCGGTGGCAATGGCGCGCGCCACGCGGACGCCGTAGGCGGACGCCGCACGGGTGCCGACAATGGCGACGGCGGGAGGATGTGCACTGGCCAGCGTTCCCTTGGCGTACAGGACTGGCGGCGCATCAGACAGCTCGAGCAAGCGCGCCGGATACCGATCGGAGCCGCTCACCAGCGCCTCACCGCCGATGCGTTGCAGATCCGCCAGAATGCGATCGGCTTCACGCAGCGCCTGGTCACGCCGTTCACTGGCCACCGACATGAGCGCACGGGTGGCGTTGCCATGCAGCGACAGCAGCCGCGCGACTCCGACGTCGCCAAGCCCGGCAACCTGGCGCAGCGCCATCACATCACGCCGCGCCTGTCGGTGGGTATGCATAGGCTGCGCGGCCTCCGTCGACACCGAGGTCAACGGGGCCACCACCTCGTCAGGGGAGAAACTGTGCATCACGTGCCGGCTTCTCGGCTTCCACGCGCATCACGAGTAACTCGCGCCACCACGCGTCGAGCACGACGTCGAGCCCCATGCGACCGGCCGCGCTGATCGCGTACTTGCCAAACGCACCCACCGCCTCGATTTCCGGCACGTAGTGCTCGCCGAGCAGATCGAGTTTCGTGAACACGACGCAGTACGGCTTGGCGGCGAGTTCAGTGGAGTACGTTGAGATTTCGTGACGCAGTTGATCGAACTCCGCCTGCCAGTCTTCCGCGTCGATTGGAATCATGAACGCGAGCATACGCGTACGCTCGATGTGGCGCAGAAACCGCAGTCCGAGTCCCTTCCCCTCTGACGCGCCCTCGATGATTCCCGGGATGTCGGCCACCACGAACGAGCGGTGATCGCTGAGGGGGACCACGCCGAGGTTCGGCGACAACGTCGTAAACGGGTAGTCCGCAATCTTGGGGCGGGCCGCCGAAATCACCGAGAGGAGCGTACTCTTGCCCGCATTCGGCTGCCCGACGAGACCAATATCGGCGATGAGCTTGAGCTCGAGTTCGAGCGTCCGGGCCGGCCCTTCTTCGCCCGGCTGCCATTCGCGCGGCGACTGGTGCGTGGGCGTGACGAAAAAGGAGTTCCCCTTGCCGCCGCGGCCGCCCTTCGCCACGAGAATCGTGTGTCCGTCCTCCATCACTTCGCCCAGGAACTCCTGCGTTTCGGCGTCGCGCACGACCGTGCCCGGAGGCACCGGCAACACGATGTCTTCACCCGAACGGCCGGTACGATTCGACCCTTCGCCGTGGTGTCCGCGTTCGGCCTTCCAGGCATCGCGGTACGTGTAATCGAGCAGCGTGGTCAGGTTCCGGTCGCCGCGCACGATCACGTCGCCGCCACGTCCGCCGTCGCCACCATCAGGGCCACCCATGGGCGCGAACTTTTCGCGACGGAACGAGGTCTGTCCCGATCCACCTGTTCCGGCTTCGACTTTTACGAGTACGCGATCTACGAACATGAATCACTTCCGAAACGAGAGAGGCAGCCGGCCACCGAGGCGCCGCCAAAAAACTTCGATTGCACTGCGTGCTGATGGTCCTGCCGTACCACTGAAACGCCGACCTACTTCCCCTGCACTCGTGCCCAAAGGCCGAGATACCGACGCAGGTCGTCATCGCCGATCAACGGCGCAACAACCAGTAACGCCGCCGTGACCACACCGGCCGCCGCTCCCGCGTTCAACGCACCATGCAGATGCGAATGGAGCTGCCGATCCTGTCGCGCAATCGCGCACGCGGCGACGACGCACAACTCCCGACGCGCCAAATCGAGCAACGGCCGTCCGAGCACTTTGCCGTACCCTTCTGTAATCATCCACCGATCGAGTGCCGGGTGAAGCCCGCGAATGTTCACGCGCAATCGATCGTAGAACTCACCGTACACCGTGGCGCATGTCGCCTCGCCACGCTCTGAAAAGTCCAGCACCGCACGCTCACCATCCTCGGCCGGCGCCGGGGCGCTTCGGCCGGAGATTCGACGCCAATCGCGCGCGGCGTTGAGCGCTCGTGGAAAGCCGGCGAACAGGTACGTCTGCAGAATGACCTCTTCAACCCACACCGGATTGACGACGCCGTTCACCGCCGAGAGCTCGGTACGCACCTCGACCTCGCTGCCGCCCGCCAGCACCGCCGCCAGCCGAACAAGCGCCGCCGTCTCGGCATCGAGTGCATCGATTCTAACGGGCACGTGTCCGCGCGTTGTCATCGAATCATCGCCGGCCGTCCCACCGGTACGCGCCTCCACCTGACTCATCGGCGCCTCGCGGTTACGAGGCGTTACTGCAAGCCGGTGCGCCGAGCGGCGCACGACTGACGAACACTTCGCCGACCTGTTCTCCTCGCGTATTCCGTACCACGCGCACGGCCGCCTCGCGCAAACTCTCCGGCAACGGCGAGGGCAAGCCGTCGTACTCGGCCAGCATGGCCAGCACCGCGACGAACTGCGCGCGCTGTGATCCGTCTTCGACCTTGAGCGCGAAGCCGATGCCGCGGTCAATGATCGCGAACGTATGCACGCCTTCCGCGCCGACTTTGCAGACCACGTTGCCGCCAACCGCTTCCATGAGGCGGGTATCGAACCGATCGCTGCCACCCACCAGAAACGGTTGCGACGTCATCGCGGTCAAGATGCGCCGGCTCGGCTCGTCGCCGTGCGTCGAGGCGTGCGCCAGACGCGCGTAGGACAGCGCCATGTTCGCCAACGGCAGCGAGAACACCGTCACCCCGCAGCCATCCACTCCGACACCGAGCTGTTCCGGCGTCATGCCCGCCCAGGTGGCGACCGTGTCGTGCGCCGACCGCTGCACCGCATGCGCGGCGTCCTCGTAACCACTCGTCGGTTCCCCGAGCAGGACCGCCCGTGCCAGCATCGCCGCGTGCTTGCCCGAACAGTTGTTGTGGAGGCGTGTGAGCCGGGCACCCGACTCGCGAAGCAGCCGCGCACCGCGCGACGCCAGCGGTTCATGCGCACCACAGGCCAAATCCCCTTCTTCGAGGCCGATGCCGGCCAGCATCGACTCCGCGAGGGCGACGTGCTCCGGTTCACCGCCGTGCG
>CAMBRJ010000440.1 GCA_945870175.1 Gemmatimonas phototrophica | reverse complement strand
TCCACGAGGCGCCGCGATTGCCTGACACCACGGCGCCCTGATCGGCCACCGCGAGTATGAGATCGGGATTGCTGGGATTCACCCAGATCTTTTGATAGTCATCACCGCCGGGCGCACCGCGCACCGCCGACCATGTGAGTCCACCGTCTTCGGTACGCCACATGACGACCGACGCGCTGTACACCACATTCTCGTTGCTCGGGTCGACGGTGATCGTGGGCAGATCACCGCCGCCGATGCGCGCCAGCGGACGATTGTCCACGAACGTCGGCGCAGCTCCCGGGGCGGAGCCGGGGCCATTCACGGCGAGATACCAGTGCTCGCCGGCGTCGGTGGACTTGTAGAAGCCGATCGGACCCGAGGCACCGGCGGCGGAACCAGCGGGCGGCGCGGCAGCGACCATGGCGTACAACACCTTCGGGTCGCCGGGCGCGAGCGCGATGTTGGCCTGCAGAATCGACGGCAGGCCGACCGTGAGCGGCTTCCAGGTGGTGCCGCCATCGGTGGACTTGAAGATGCCGTTGCCGCCCCCGCCGAAGCCCTGACCCTCGATGAAACTCTGCTGCTGCTGCCAGAGCGTGGCGTACACGATGTCGGGATTTTGCGGATCGATGCGCACGTCGTTGGCGCTCGTGTACTCGTCTTTGTACAACACGCGCTGGAAGGAGGCGCCACCATCGAGTGACCGGAATACGCCACGCTCGCTGTTGGGGCCGTACGGGTGACCGAGTGCGGCCACGAAGAGGCGGTCGGGATTTTTCGGGTCGACGTCGACCATGGCGATCATCTGCGATTCGCGGAGGCCGAGATGCGCCCACGTCTTTCCGTTGTCGACCGACTTGTACATGCCATCACCGACCGCGAGATCGGGGCGAATGATGCCCGCCCCGCTGCCCACGTAGATGATGTTCGGATTGGACGGCGCGACCGCAATCGCGCCGATCGAGCCCGTGGACTGATCGTCGAACAGCGGCACCCAGTTCGAGCCGTAGTCGGTGCTCCGCCACACGCCGCCGTTGTCGAAGCCGGCGTAGAACACGCTGGGCTGCGAGGGCACGCCGGCAAGGGCGCGCGCGCGGCCGGCGCGCAGGGGGCCGATCGCGCGCCAATGCAGCGCGCTGAAGCCCGGATCGGATTGCGCCGGGAGCGTGCGCGCGATCGGCAAGAGCGCGATCGGCAAGAGCGCGGTCGCGATGGTCAGCGCGAGCGAGTAGTGAGCCTGCACACAGCGAGGGAGACGCACGGGAAGCCGGAGTCGAGGAAGGGGGGCGGGCCCCGATGACGGGGACCCCTTCAACATGGGGCGAACGGGCAGCAGCGGCTAGATTCCGCGCGGCGGGGGCGTCGCGCATAGGTGTCGCATGGCCACGTCGGCCAACGACCCTTTGAACGACGGACCGAAGCCCGGCAGCTTCACCACTTTATGCATGCCGACGCGCTTGCCGGCGTCGTCGAGATAGTACCAGCTCTCCTTCGTCGCCACGGTCTGCTTGGCGCAGTCGACCATCGCGATCGTGCGGGAACTGCGCAGATCACCCAGCGCGTGCTTGAGCGGCGGCTGCAGGCGCACACGCACGGTCGCCGTGACGATGCCGTCGCGTCGCGTCACCGACTTCGCCTCGAGAAAGACCGGCGTGCCGACCGACGTTTGGCCGATCTCGACCAGCTTTTGTGCCGCCGCCGACGACGCGAGCAGCAGGGAACCGGCGAGGACGATCACGCCGAGACGCGGAGGAGAGAACGAAGCAGGCATAGCGTCAGCGGCGGCGAGCGGTTGAGTCCGGAACGAAACTGAACGGCAGCTGCATGACCTGCTGCACGACGCGACCCTTACGCACGGCGGGCACGAAGCGCTGCTCACGCACGGCACGACGGACCGGCTCCACCAGTGAACGGTGCGTGGTCGTGATCGAGTTGAACGTCTCCATGAGCGCCTCGCCGTTGGTCCCGACGACGAATTCGGCAATGAGCTCGCCGGACACCTGCGCGTCGAACAGCGAGTCGGGATAGAACGGCCGAATAATCATCGCGGAGTCGACGCGTGCCGCGCTATCGACATCCGCCACGGTGAAGATCTGGGCTTCTTCGAGCAGTTGCGCGATGATGGCGGACGGCGTGGGTTCGCCTTTCTTCAATTTCTTTGCGCGAAGCTCACCACGACGCGACCACAAAATGATCGTACCGCAGCTGCTGCTTACGCGCTGGTTGCCTTGGTACTCGATCGGCACGCTGGCCGGGCCGCTGTAGACCTCGATGCCCTCGAACGAATAGGGGTCGACCGAATCGAGGTCGAACTCCCCGGCAAAGAGTCCCTGGCCATCAAGCCAGATCAGGGGCGAGCATCGGCTGCCGCGGATACGCACTTTATTGTCGAACCCGCGCGATTCAATCCGGATGCCGGGCACGGATCGCAGGAGATCCGTCATCCTGGATGGCTGACGTTTGACGATTTCGGCCTGCGTGAAGAAGCGACCAGTGCCCGACTGCAGCCGTTTGTAGAAGCCCGCCATGGGCCCGGTGAGGTCGCGTCGGCCAACCACTCGCACCGCCGCGATGCTCTGGGCGATCTGCTTCATCACGACCGTGGGCTCGATCGACTCACCGGCCACAACCGTGACGAGCAACGATTCCGGCCGGTAGCCGATGCGGCGGACGCGCAGCCACAGGGAGCCGGCGTTGACCCGGGCGGCCGTGAATTGACCGGCGTCGTCGGATTCGGCAGCGTCGGCCGCGTTGCCGAAGCGGATTTGCGCCCCGACCAGCGGCGTGCGCCCCTCGGTTACCACGGAGCCTTTCACGATCCCGGTAAGCACCGGCGTGGTGACCTGAGCCGGCAGCTCTGCGCCGCTCGCGATCACGAGCACAAGCGCGGCCACCGCCGCGCGTACGCGTATGCCTACGCGCACGCGAGCGCGCCGGTTCGAGCTGCGAGCGGTCAGGAGGGACGAATCGTGCGGCATGAGAGAACGAACGATGGAGTGCGGTGGTCGTTCCGTCAGGGTAGCATGTCCATGATGCCTTGCGCCACCCGACGCATCAGGATGAGTGTGTTTCACCGTCATTTATTCCCGCTGGCCTCGCCAGTGTTCCATCCCGTCGATCAGCGACGCTGCCTGGCACGCCGTCATGGGTCTGCCGCCGCCGGGATTTCAGACCACCTTCGACCGCGCCCGGCAGAGCGCGGTGG
>CAMBRJ010000439.1 GCA_945870175.1 Gemmatimonas phototrophica | reverse complement strand
ACCCAGCTTCTCCGAGAGGAAACGGCCCGTGATCTTCGGGAAGTAGTAGTACATGCCGGCGAACAGACCGAACACCGAGCCACCGAACAGCACGTAGTGGAAGTGCGCCACCACGAAGTACGTGTCCGTCTGCTGCAGGTCGGCCGGGGGCGACGAGTGCATCACGCCCGAGATGCCGCCCACCGTGAACATGCCCACCAGCGCGACGGCGAACTTCATGGCGACCGTGAACCGGATCTGGCCGCCCCACATGGTGGCCATCCAGTTGAAGATCTTCACGCCGGTCGGAATCGCGATCAGCATCGTGGTGAGTGCGAACACCGCGTCCGCGATCGGGCCCATGCCCACCGAGAACATATGGTGCGCCCACACGCCGAAACCGAGGAATCCGATCAGAATGCCCGAGTACACCATCACGGGATAGCCGAACAGCGGCTTCCGCGAGAAGGTGGGGAGCACTTCGGACACGAGACCGAAGGCCGGCAAAATCAGGATGTACACCTCGGGGTGACCGAACACCCAGAAGAGGTGCTGCCAGAGCAGTGGGTCGGCACCCTTGGCGATCGTGTAGAAGTTCGTGCCGAAGAAGCGGTCGAACTGCAGGAACACGAGCGCGACGGTGATCACCGGGAAGGCGAGCACCACCAGGAACTGCACCACGAACGACATCCACGTGAAGATCGGCATGCGCATGAGCGTCATACCGGGCGCCCGCATGTTGATAATCGTCGTGATGAAGTTGAAACCGGCCGCGAGCGAGGAGATGCCGAGGACCTGCAAGCCGATCACCCAGAAATCCATGTTGTGCTGCGGCGAGTACGCCTTCGTGCTGAGCGGCGCGTAGCCGAACCAGCCGCCATCGGGCGCCATCGACCAGAAGATCGGCAGCGTGATGAAAATGCCGCCCAGCAGGTAGATCCAGTATGAGAACGCGTTGAGTCGCGGGAAGGCGACGTCACGCGCACCGATCTGCAGTGGGATCAGGAAGTTGAAGAACGCCGCCGAGAGCGGCATGACGGCGAGGAAGATCATCGTCGTGCCGTGCATCGTGAACAGCTGGTTGTACATGTCGGCCGAAATGAGCTTTCCATTCGGCGTCGCCAGCTGGGCACGGAGCACGGCGGCCTCGAGGCCGCCGAACACGAAGAAGAACAGGCCGGTGATCAGATAAAGCGCCCCGATGCGCTTGTGGTCCACCGTGGTAAGCCAGGACCAGATGCCGGTGGTAGACGGCGCGGACTTGGCTTCGGTGTACGGGGGCGCGGCAGCGATGGTTGCCATCGGTGTCGTTGGTCAGCGGTGACGGTGACTTACTTCAGGGCCTGGAGGTACGCGACGATGTCCGCGACCTCCGCGTCGGTCAAACCGCCGACGTTGACCACCATCTTGGTTTTCGGATCCGTCACACCCTTGCCGAGCGAGGGCATGATGGAGCCGGGCTTCATGTGCGGTGCACTCTTGATCCAGTACGACAAGTGCTTCGTATCGTTCGGATACAGGCCGCCCGCGATCGTGTGCCGCGAACCCACGTGCGTGAGATTCGGGCCGACGACCGCCATGTTGAACGGCGTGCCGGCGATCGCATGACAGCCGATGCAGCTGGACCGGCCGTAGATCTGACGACCGCGCTCCGCATCACCCGCGCCGATCAGGGCTTCGTCGAAGCTGATCTGGTTCGTAATCGGGGTCTGCGGAATCGTGTACGCGAACTCCTTTTCCAGCTTGTCCTTCGGGAACACCCACACCGGCACGGGCGCCGCGGGCGCGTCGGCCGGCGGCGTTACCGCAGCCACCTGCAACAGCGGCGTGCTGCCCGACGGAACCGGAGCCACGGCCGACGCGGCGGCGGGCGGCGTCAGCGCGAGCGCCGGGAACATCGCCGGCTGCTTCTGATGAGCCGCCCACTGCCCGAACTCCTCGGCCGTGACCGTGAACACGCGGAACTTCATGTTCGCGTGCGACGGACCGCAGAACTCGGCGCAGAAACCGTTCCACGCCGATGACGGCAGGTCCTTGTTCGGCGTGAACCAGAGGTAGTTCGTCCGATTCGAGATCAAGTCGCGCTTGCCACCCATCTGCGGAATCCAGAAGGAGTGCAACACGTCGACGGTCTTGAGCTGGAAGTTGACCGTGCGGCCGTTCGGCAGATAGAGCTCGTTCGCCGTCGTGATGCCGTACTGCGGGTAGCGGAACTCCCACCACCACTGATGCCCGATCACTTCGACCTGCAACGCGTCGGGGGACGCCTTGGCCTGGGTCGTGAAGATCGTGCGGACCGTCGGAATCGCGATGAAGATCAGGATAACGGCGGGAATCGCCGTCCACGCGATCTCGAGCTTGGTATTGCCGTGCACCTGCTTCGGGACTCCGCCGTCGGGCCGACGCCGGAACTTGAAAATCATGTAGACGAGAGCGCCTTCGACACCGATGAAGACCAGCGTGCCCCAAAAGAGCAGCTTGTCCCACAGTGCATCGATGGCGGCGTTGAAGTCCGAGTTCGGGTTGAACGTCGAATTCGGATACTCGTCGCCGCACGCTATGAGCCCTAGGGCCAGAGCGCCCAGCAGCGCGACGGATGCCATCCGCCGCGGGCGGAACGTGCCAAGCATGCCGGTTCCTGAGTAGAGAAGAGAGCCTCGTGTGACGCGCGGTCGCGCGCTGACATCGAGGGCCGTTCGTGAGACAGCCTTCCGAAGCTAAACCGACGTTTCTCGCTGCCGCAAGCAAATCGGAACATCGTGTCGACACTTCTACGATTTTCCTAAATTAGAGTAACCACCTTCATGCATTTTGACGGTGTTTGAGTCCGACCTGAGTCCGGATGGCACGGGCTCGACGGCAGCACCAACCCGCCGCGTCATCGCCACGACCTGCGTTTCCGCACCCAACACCGGATCGTCTATTGCTCGTGATCCAGAACCGACGTGACTCCCGGACCCGAGCCGCCGCCCTCGCGCTGCCCCTCCTGCTGCTCCTGGCCGCCTTCCTCGCTGCCTGCCGCGGCTCGGACACCGCCACCGCAGGCACCGGCGACGGCACCATCCTGATCGGCGTTGGGGCCATCCCCGGGAGCCCGGGATACGACGGCGTGGCCCGCGGCGTCGAGCTGGCGGTCGAGCGCCTGAATGCCGCCTCCGCCGTCCGATTCCGAAGCCGCCCCCCGAAGCCCAGAGCGGCCGGCGCCGTCCTGATCGCCCAGCAG
>CAMBRJ010000438.1 GCA_945870175.1 Gemmatimonas phototrophica | reverse complement strand
CGCACGCCGGCATCACGCTGGCGCAGTTCAAGTGGATCTACTGGTGGGAGTGGGTCCACCGGAACGTGGCCCGCACGGTGGGATTGGTGTTCGCCATCCCGTGGCTCCTGTTCATGGTGCAGGGGCGCATTCCGCGCCAACTGCGCCTGCGCCTCACCGCCCTGCCGCTGCTCACGCTCGGCCAAGGTGCGCTGGGCTGGTACATGGTGAAGAGCGGCCTGGTGGAGCGCATCAGCGTGAGCTCCTACCGGCTCACGGCGCACTTGGGTCTGGCCCTCGGCATTCTGGCCGTCAGCGTGTGGACGTACAGCGAGCTGCGCGAGCGCACGATGGCGGAGCGGAGTGAACCCGTGGCCACGCCGCGCCGCTGGCAGCGTGCGTTGCTGAGTGCCGCGCTGTTGCTGGGGATCACGGTGCTGTCGGGCGGCTTTGTGGCCGGACTGCGCGGCGGCCGGATCTTCAACGAGTTCCCGCTCATGGGGGGTCAGGTAGTGCCTCCCGGCTACGGCACGCTCACGCCGTGGTGGAGCAACGCCTTCGAGAACCCGGCGGCGGCGCAGTTCCACCACCGGCTGTTGGCGCTCACGGTCACGGCGTTTGTCCTCACCCTCGCGTGGCGCTCGCGGAGCGCCCCGCTTCCTCAGGCGGTTCGACGGGCCGTGTTCGCCTTCGGTGCGGTGATCACCACGCAGTTGGTGCTAGGTATCACCACCCTGCTGCTGGCCGTGCCCGTGCCGCTCGGAGTGCTGCACCAATTCACCGGCGTGCTGGCGCTCACGGCCGCGCTGGTGGCGACCCAGCGGGCCATGGCGTCCGGGGCGACCTTGGAGGCCCCGCGCGATGTGGTGGCTACACGCCCTGCGCGGGCGGCGGCGCCGGGCGAAGCGGCGGCGGCCGTGTAGAGCGACGGGCTCGCGGAACGCCGTTCGCCCTTTACCACCTCTTACGGCTTCGGCAGCGTAGCCCGGTAGGCGGTGATCGCGTTGATCGTCGTGTTCACGCGCAACTCGGCCACTTTGCGGCCGAGCTCCTGCAGCCACTTCAGTGACTCGAACTTGATGCCGTTGATCTCGGCCTGACCGGCCTTCACGCGTTGCGCGAAGCGGATCGACTGCGGATCGGCCAACGCCATCGTGGCGTCGATGCCCAGCTCTTCGTGCAGACCGCTGGTGCCGGTGCTCGCGCCGATCTTGATGCCTTCAGGAATCTTGAGTTCGTTCTGGAGGTACGGCTGGATCACGCTGGTGTGGTTGTAGTACTCGGGGATGTGCTTGAAGGCGACTTTGCTCGGGCTATCGGCGTAAACCTTGGTGAGCGAATCAGCAGCGGCCTGCATACCACGACCGTTTCCGCCACTGTCGCCCATGTAGTAGATCTCCGTGAAGCCCATGCTGCGCAGGTAGTTCCCCATGTCGAACAACAGCGCGGTATACGTGGCTTGCGACAGCATCGGACCGGCGCGACCGGGCTGAATGTTGGGGCCGGCGTTGCCGGGCTCGAGCGTGACGAGCGGCGCGACGAGCGTCTTGCCCATTTTGCGCGCCATCATCTCGCCCAGCAGCTTGTTGTTGATGTTGTGCTTGTTCATCGAGAGGTTGCCGTCGTTGTTCTCGACGCCTCCGGTCATGATCAGCACCGTGGTGTAGCCGTCCTTGATCAGGTCGCGGAACTCGGGCTGGGTGAGTTCCTCGAGCCAGACGGTGTTGATGCCGTCGATGGTGCGTGGCTTGTTCGCCGCCGCCTGCCGCGCCGCCTGCGCCGCGCTACCGGCGCCGCCCGTGCCGCCAGCACCGCCCGCACCGCCCGTCGCTTGCGCCGACGCGCTTACCGCGAGCAGGGGCATCGTTAACCACGCCATCAGTGTCGTTCGCATCACGTCTCCTGGAGTTTGGAAAACCGCCGAACGCAGAATCTCGCGCGCGAGGCCGCGAACCGGCAACCATCGTGTGGGCCGGGTGACGTGCCCTCGCGGCGCGGCGTGGCGACCCCGTAGCTTCCCGTATCCCTCCGGCGCGGCGCCGGTCGCGCTTGTCCCTCCGGAGATCACGTGGAACACCTCGACGTCCTGATCATCGGCGCTGGTCTGTCTGGCATCAGCGCGGCGTGGCATCTACAGACGTCGTGTGCGGGGCTCACCTATGCGATCGTGGAAGGCCGCGAGCGGATGGGTGGCACGTGGGATCTGTTCCGTTATCCCGGGGTTCGGTCCGACTCCGACATGTACACGCTCGGCTATCGCTTTCGGCCGTGGCGGAATGCGAAGGCGATCGCGGATGGGCCGTCGATCAAGGCGTACATCGAGGAGACCGCGCACGAATACGGGATCGATCGCGCGATTCGCTATCAGCATCGCCTCGTGCGCGCCGAGTGGTCGTCGGCGACGTCGCGCTGGACGGTGGATCTCGAGGTGGGCGCCGACCGCACGCCGCGGCGGATGAGTTGCGGGTTTCTGTACAGCTGCGCCGGCTACTACGACTACGCGCAGGGGTACACGCCGGATTGGCCGGGGATGTCGGCGTTTGCCGGGCGCGTGGTGCATCCGCAGCACTGGCCGGAGGGGCTCGACTACGCCGGCAAGCGCGTGGTGGTGATCGGCAGCGGCGCCACGGCGGTCACGCTGGTGCCGGCGATGGCCACCGGGGCGGGGGCGGCCGCGCACGTGACGATGCTGCAGCGCTCACCGACGTACATCGCCTCGCTCCCGTCGGTGGATGTGGTGGCGAACACCCTGCGCCGCGTGCTGCCGTCGACACTGGCGTACGCGATCTCGCGCTGGAAGAACGTGGCGCGCAGCATGTTCTACTTTTACATCGCCCGTACGCGCCCGGAGACGTTCAAGAAGGCGCTGCGCACAGAAGCCGAGGCGCAGCTAGGCGCGCAGGTGTCGTTCGACGAGCATTTCCGTCCACGCTATCAACCGTGGGACGAGCGTCTGTGCATGGTACCGGATGGCGACTTGTTCGTGGCGCTGCGCGAGCAACGGGCCTCGCTCGTCACGGATCAGATCGTGCGGTTCGATGCCACGGGCATTGTGTTGCAGTCGGGGGCGCATCTGGACGCGGATATCGTGGTCACGGCGACGGGGCTCCGCATGTCGCTGCTGTCGGGGGTGACGCTCGTGGTCGACGGCGCGGTGGTCGACCTCGCGCAGACGATGGTCTATAAGGGGATGATGCTGAGCGACGTGCCGAACATGGCGGCGGCCGTG
>CAMBRJ010000437.1 GCA_945870175.1 Gemmatimonas phototrophica | reverse complement strand
GAACGACGAGATGCCAACGTTCGAATCCGCACCGGCGTTTCCACGCCGGGGCGGTGTCCTGTACGCGGAGCAGGTACCTCTGTCGGTGATCGCGGCGGCCGTGGGCACGCCCACGTATGTGTATTCCGCGAACACGATCCGCGCACGCTGGCAGCGCCTCGACCAGGCATTCGCGAGCGTGCCGCATCGCATTCACTTCGCAATGAAGGCGAATTCGAACCTCGCGGTGCTGCGCTTGCTGCAGGAGCTCGGGGCGGGGGTCGACATCGTCTCCGGCGGCGAGCTGTTCCGTGCCCGCGAGGCCGGATTCATCGGCAGCGATGTGGTCTTTAGCGGGGTCGGCAAAACCGTCCGCGAGATCGAGCAGGCGCTCGACGAGCGGGTCCTGCTGATCAACGTCGAATCGGAAGCGGAGTTGGTCACCATCGATGCCGTCGCGAGCCGCCACGGCGTCGTGGCGCCCATTGCGATCCGGGTGAACCCCGAGGTGACGGTCCATTCGCCGCACGCCTATATCAAGACGGGCGAGAAGGGGCAGAAGTTCGGCATCCCGCGTGACGACGTGTCGCGTCTGGTCTCGATGGTCCACGAGCTGCCGCATGTGGCCCTGCGGGGGCTGGGGATGCACCTCGGCTCGCAGATCGGGAACGCCGACCCGATGCGCGACGCGCTGCCACGTTTGCTCTCGGCCATCGCCGCCGCCCGCGCCGAGGGTCACGCCATCGCCTACATGGATGTCGGTGGCGGATTGGCCGTGCCGTATCACGCCGATGACCACGACGCCGACGTGGATGATTACGCGGCGATCGTGCTCGCGGCGGCCCGCGAGACTGGGTTGACGGTGCTGCTTGAGCCGGGACGGTTCCTGGTGGCCGAGGCTGGCGCGCTCATCACCGAGGTCCTGTACCGCAAGCATGCGGCCGGCAAGGACTTCATCGTGACCGATGCGGGGATGAACGATCTCGTGCGGCCGGCGCTCTATCAGGCGTATCATCGGATCGAGGCCGTGGAGTCGGTCGATGGTACGGTGCTCGCCGACGTCGTCGGACCGATCTGTGAATCCGGGGATTTCTACGCCAAAGACCGGCCGATGCCAGACGTGGCGGCCGGTGCCCTACTCGCCGTGCAGACCGCGGGCGCGTACGGCTATACGATGTCGTCCAACTACAACTCCCGTCCGCGCCCCGCCGAAGTGATGGTGGATGCTGATCGCTTTGCCGTGATCACCGAGCGCGAGCGCCTCGAAGACCTCGTACGCCTCGAGCGTGCGCACCTCCAGTGGAGAACTGCCTGATGCGGATCGGCTTACTGTCTGATACTCATGACCGCGTGCCCGCTGTCCGCGAACTGCTCGAGCAGATGATCGCCGGTGGTGTCTCGATCGTGATGCACGCCGGCGACTACTGCTCGCCGTTCACGTTGCAGCCGTTCCACGACCTGTCGATTCCCTTGCTCGGCGTGTTTGGCCGCAACGACGGTGACCAAGACGCCCTGCAGGCGGCGGCCAAGTCCGGCTTTGGAGCGACCGAGTTGTACGAATCGCCGCACAGTTTCGATCTCGGTGGCAAGTCGGTGTTGCTCATTCACGACCTCGCCGACGTGCACCAGCGTTCCATTGACGGCCACGAAGTGGTCGTGCACGGCTTCACGCACATCCCGGAGATGAAGTCGCGCGGTGACTCGCTGCTGGTCAGCCCGGGCGAAGGGTGCGGCTGGCTGCACGGTGCGCCAACGGGTGCCATTCTCGATCTCGACACGAAGGCGGTCGAGTTTCTCAAGCTTACCGGGCCGGAGTGGAAGTTTTGATGAACAGCCGTATTCTCATCCTCGATTGCGGATCGCAATTCACCCAGCTGATCGCGCGCCGCGTGCGCGAAGCCCGCGTCTACTCGGAGATCCATCCGCCGTCGAAGTCACTCGACTGGATCCGGGCCTGGAAGCCGGATGGCATCATTCTGTCCGGGGGGCCGAGCTCGGTGACGGACGTCGGTGCACCCACGATCTCCCGCGCCCTGCTCGACCTCGCGCCGGTGCTCGGTGTGTGCTACGGCATGCAGCTGATCGCGCATCTGGAGGGTGGTGCGGTCGTCGGCGGCGGTCGGCGTGAGTATGGCCGCGCGGAGGTCACGATCGACGAGCCGTCGGGGTTGTTCAATGGCTTTGATGCCGGCGAGCGCACGACCGCGTGGATGAGCCACGGTGACCATGTCGAACAGGTGCCGCCTGGCTACGTCGCCACGGCGCACAGTGGCCAGACGCTCGCCGGGTTTCGGCACAGCACGCGTCCGATTCACGCGGTGCAGTTTCATGCTGAGGTGGCGCATACGGTGCGCGGCGCTGAGATCATTCAGAATTTCCTCTTCGGCGTGTGCGGGTGCTCCCCGGACTGGACGCCAGGACACTTCATCGATCTGGAAGTCGCGAAGATTCGCGAACTCGTCGGCGACAAGCAGGTGATCTGCGGACTCTCCGGCGGTGTGGATTCCAGTGTCGCGGCGGCGCTCGTGCACAAGGCGATCGGCGATCAGCTCACCTGTATCTTCGTGGACACCGGACTACTGCGCCTCCACGAACGTGAGCAGGTGGAACGCACCATGCGCGCCCATCTCGGCATCAAGCTGATCACGGTCCGGGCAGAAGACCGGTTTCTGAACGGACTGGCCGGTGAGGGCGATCCGGAAAAGAAGCGCAAGATCATCGGGCACACGTTCATCGACGTCTTCGAGGATGCGTCGGCGGCGGCGGGGCAGGGCGCCGAGTTCCTGGTGCAGGGCACGCTGTATCCCGATGTCATCGAGTCGGTGAGCGCGACGGGTGGACCGTCGGCCACGATCAAGACGCACCACAACGTGGGCGGCCTCAAGCCGGACATGAAGTTCCAGCTGATCGAACCGCTTCGCGAACTGTTCAAGGACGAAGTGCGCAACGTTGGCCGTGAGCTGGGGCTCCCGGAAGAAATGGTGGGACGGCATCCGTTCCCGGGCCCGGGACTGGCGATTCGCGTGCTCGGTGAAGTCACGCCGTACGCTGTCGACATTTTGCGCCGGGCCGACGCGATCTATCTCGAGGAGATCCGCGCCGCTGGGCTGTATCAGGAGATCTGGCAGGCCTTCGCCGTGTTCCTGCCGGTGCGGTCGGTGGGCGTGATGGGTGACGGACGGACGTACGAGCATGTGATTGCCTTGCGTGCGGTCACCAGCACCGACGGGAT
>CAMBRJ010000436.1 GCA_945870175.1 Gemmatimonas phototrophica | reverse complement strand
ACGAACAGCAGTCGCGAACGCTCCACGTCTTCCGCCGCCGACCGCACCGCCACACCACCTTGGTGGTACGTACTGGCCACCACGGCGAAGCCCATGCGCGTCCAGATGCTCCACCGCGTGAGGTCGTCGGCACTGCCCTTGGCATCAGGGGCACCGAGGTCCGGGCCACCATGGGCGTGAACAACAAGCTGTTTGTTCCACGGCGCCGGCATGACGATCCAGTAGAACGCCCCCGCGCTATCCTTGCCGAGCGAGCACTGCGCGGTGGCGGGGATGCTTTCGGGGCACGGCGTGGGCTCGGCCCGCACACCTTGAGCAGCAACCGCGGCCGAGGCCCACAGCAACAGCGTGGCGATGGCTCCGACGCTCCGTTTCATCGCGCCAACCCCGCCGTCGTCATCTGCCGCTCCTTGCGCTGCAACGCGCTGCGCAACAGCCACAGCGCGAACGCGGCCTGCAGCGTCATGGTGAGTACCGAGAGATACCATACCTGCTTGAGCTGAAACCCCGCGCGGTGCGATAACCACCACACCGGCACCGCGAAGGTGAGCAGGCGCGTGCCGCTGGCGATCAGCGACGGCACGGTATTGCCGAGCGCCTGAAACATGCCGCCACAGGTGAAGAGGAGCCCTGATGCCACGAAGTTCCAGGAGATCGTGCTCAGGAACTGCGTCGCGACGGCGAGCACCGCCGCCTCCTGCGTAAACCCCTGCACCAACATGTCTGGGCGCCACTGACAGAGCAGCGTCAGCAACAGCATGGGAACGCTACCCAGGATCGCCGCCCACGTGAAGGTGTCGCGCACGCGATCGAGATGACCAGCGCCCATGTTCTGTCCGGCCAGCGGCGCCGCCGAGAACGCGACGGCCATCGCCGGCAGGAAGAGCGACTGCATGAGGCGTGAACCGATACCGTAGCCCGCCTGCGCTTCCGCGCCGAACGGCTTGATGGCGGTATAGATCACGGCCGTGAACACAAACATCAGCGCGAACTCCGCGCCGGGCGGCACGCCGATTTTCAGCATGCGCGCGAGCACATCGGTGCGCACCGCCAGCAGCTCGCGCCGGAAGGCGACGTAGTGCTCGAGACGGATGAAATACAGCAGCATCACAAGCACGCCAACGGCGATCGCCAAGGAGCTGGCAAGCCCCGCGCCGGCCACACCGAGCGGGCGTCCCGTGCCCCACCCGGCAATGAGAATGGGCGCGAAGACCACGTTCAGTACCACCGTCAGCATCTGCACCAGCATGCCTGGCTTCACGATGCCCGTGCCGCGCAACGCACTGCCCATGGAGACCAGCGCGAACTGCAGCGCGAGCCCGGGAATGTACCAGCGCAAGTACGACGTCCCGGCGGCGATGGTGTCGGCGTTCGACCCAAGCGCACTCATGTAGCGGCCGCACAGCGCGTAGCCGACCACCAGCGTGCCAACGCCGCACACGAACGCCCAGAGCACGCTTTGATTGAACACCAGATTGGCGTCAGGCTGGTCCTTGCGACCCACCGCGTGCGCGATCAGCGCCATGGTACTGACGCCGAGGATCTGCGTGAACGACAAGATGATGAACTGCACGTTGCCGGCCGCACTCACCCCCGCGACCGCGGCATCGCCGAGGCGGGCGACGAAGTAGAGGTCGACGAGGTAGTACAGCGTCTGGAAGATCATCCCCAGGGCCATCGGCACCGCGAGGCGCACGAGATGGCGGGGGATCGACCCAGTGGTGAGATCGTTCACGTGAGAAGGCTGTCAGCCGCGCACGCGCTTGGCAATCACCGGCGCGCTCTCTTGCTCAAATCCCGAACGCGTGCTGATTTCCTTGCCTATGCGTACTCCTGCCCTGCTCCGTCTGCCCCCGCGGCGCCTGCTCGCCCTGGCCTTCCCCTGGTTCGTCGCCTGTTCCCCCAAGGGCGACGAGAAACCGGTGATCGGGCTGATCACGAAGACCGAGTCGAATCCGTTCTTCGTGAAGATGAAGGAAGGCGCCGAACAGGCCGCCGCCGCGCAGGGGGCGACGCTGATCGCCGCCGCCGGGCGCTCTGATGGCGACAACGCCGGTCAGGTCACGGCCATCGAGAATCTCATGGCCGCCGGCGCCAAGGCCATTCTCATTTCCGCCAGCGACTCGAAGGCCATCGTGCCCGCCATTAAGAAGGCGCGGGACGCCGGCATTCTGGTGATCGCGCTCGACAGCCCGACCGATCCGGTCGACGCCACCGACGCCCTGTTCGCCACCGACAACTACAAAGCCGGGCAGCTCATCGGCCAGTACGCCAAGGCTCGGCTTGGCGCGACCCCGGCCAGAATCGCCACGCTCGACCTCATTCCCGGTCACCCCACCAGTGCGCAGCGCCACAACGGATTCCTGAGCGGCTTCGGACTCCCGTCGTACGAAAAGGCGCGCAACGAACTCGCACAGCCGCCGGAAGTGGTGTGCATGACCGACGCGATGGGTGATCAGGCCAAGGGGCAGACGGCCATGGAGAACTGCCTGCAGGCGCACCCCGACATCAACGTCGTGTATACCGTGAATGAGCCGTCGGCCGCCGGTGCGTTCAACGCGCTCAAGAATGCCGGGAAGGAGAAGGGTGTGCTGATCGTCTCGGTCGACGGCAGCTGTCGCGGCGTGCAGAATGTCGTGGACGGCGCGCTCACCGCGACCGCGCAGCAGTATCCGCTGCGCATGGCCGAATTGGGAGTGGAAGCGGCGATGACGTTCATCAAAACGGCCACGAAGGCCAGCGGGTACGTCGACACCGGCGTGCAGTTGATCGCCAAAGTCCCGGTCGCTGGCGTGGCGAGTCTTGGGGCCGAAAAAGCCCTCGGGCTCTGCTGGGGCGATAAGTGAGCGTTCGGCGGGTGGCCTTTGCTGGTCCGCTCGTGGCGTTGCTGCTGGCCTGTACGTTTTTCGCGCTGCAATCGCCGCGATTCCTGACCGGTGCGAATCTGTCACTGGTGCTGCAACAGGTGATGGTGGTCGGCGTGCTGGCCATCGGGCAAACGCTCGTCATTCTCACGGGCGGCATCGACCTCGCCTGCGGCATGATCATGGCGCTGGGCTCGATCGTCATGAGCCTGCTCGCGGTGAAGCACGGGTGGCATCCGGCCATGGCTATCGCCGGCGGCGTCGGGGTGACCACCATCGCCGGCATGATCAATGGCGTGCTGGTCACCCGCATCAAGCTGCCGCCGTTCATCGTCACGCTGGGCACGAC
>CAMBRJ010000435.1 GCA_945870175.1 Gemmatimonas phototrophica | reverse complement strand
AGAGCGCGTCCGGCGCGGTGGGGTGCAGCATGCCGGTCCGATCGATCAGATACGAGTCGGACAGGAAGCCGATGGCGGTTCCCGGACGAAGGGTCCGTACCGCGGCGGGAATCCGATGGTCGAACGAGTGCACTGCCGTTCGGACGGTGGGGTGGCGGTCGAGCAGGACAGCGACCGCCGCGTCGAGGTGGGGGGCCTTCACCTCGACGTACACCGTTGCGCGCGTGCCGACCAGCTCGAGCACCTCCTCGAGGAGTGGCACCCGGTGCCCACCATGAAGGCGCGCGGCGCTCAGCTCCGCCAGCGTCAGCTCGCGGATCGCGGCCGCGCCTCCGCCGCCGGTCTCCAGCGTCAGGATCGCGTCATGGTGTACCACCACGTGGCCGTCGGCCGAGCCATGGACGTCGAGCTCGATGCCGTCAACCCGCTGCTCGAGGGCCCGGGTGAAGGAGGCCAGCGTGTTCTCGAGGCACTCGCGCGGCGAGCCGCGATGGGCGATGATGTCTGGTATATGCATGTCCGCTCTCCCCGTCACGTTCTGGCCGACCGACCCCCAACCTGGCGCGTCCCACCGGCCAAGGTGCGGTGCCGGAGCTCGTCCGGTCAATGGCGCGCCGCCGCCTTAACGCTAGCGTCCGGCGGTCGTCCAATAGGTCGGAGCGTATGATCCATGCCGAACGGACTGATGACGCGTCGCGCGATGGCGCCCTCATCGCGCAGTGGATGGCGGGTGACGAGCGGGCCGCCACGGCGATAGTCGAGCGGCACGCGGGCGCTCTGGCGCGCTTTGCCGTTCGGCTGGGCGTCGACGAAGATGTGGACGAGTTGGTGCAGGACACCTTCATCAGGGCGTTCTCGGCGCTCGACTCGTTTCGGTCGGATAGTTCGCTGCGAACATGGTTGTTCACGATCGAACGCCGGCTCGTCATCGACCGGCGACGATCGGCTGCGAAACGGGGACGCGAGGTCGCGATCGACGACGGTGATGCGGCCACGGAGTACGACGCTCTCGATGCCTTGGTGGCGGACGAAGCCGCGCAACGCCTGGCGTCGGCGATTGGTAGGCTGACACGCATGCAACGTGAGGTGTTCACGCTGCGTGTGCAGGAGGGGAGGAGCTACAAGGAGATCGCGGAGATCCTCGAGAGTTCGGAGGGCGCCGCCCGGGTGCACTACCACAACGCGATGCGAGCCGTGAAGGAGTTTCTCGATGACTGAGTGCCGGACACCGGACATGCAGGACCTGTTGCCCGACTATGTGTCGGCGTCGCTCGACGCGACCGCCGCGGCATCAGTTGAGCAGCACCTGTCGATCTGCGACCCGTGTCGCGACGACATCGCCCTGCTGCGCCGCGCGCGTGCCATTCGCCCAACGGCGGCGCCGGTCGACATCGCCCGTATCGTGGCGGGCTTGCCGCGTCCGACGCCGATGTTGCGACTGGTGCGCTCCTCCAACGACCAGTCGCTCGTGGCGGCCGCCGCCACCATCCACACACGTCCGCGCCGTCGCTGGTCCGTCTCCGTGTGGCAGGTTGCCGCGGCGGTCGGGGTGATGGTCGTCGGCGGTACGTCGTTGCTCGTGTCGCGGAACAGCCCGGTAAGTCTGACCGGCGCCCGTTCGAATGAGGCTCAGCTGGCGGAGGCGGCGGAGAGTACGTTGGCGCGGACGGGGGCGTCGGTGGCCGCGCTCGATTCACCGGCGAGCATCGGACGCGCTCTCCGTGAGTCGCGGGTGTCCGTGTCCTACGGCGATCTCGATGATTATTCCGAGGCCGAGCTGCAGCGCATGCTCGATCGCCTCGAGAAGTGGGACGGCACGAGCTCTACCGAGCCGCTGCCGACGCTACCGGTTGTGTCGAACTCGGGAGGTTCTGCGCCATGATCACACGTCGACTGCGTCGGCTGATGGCCGCTGCGCTGGTGGTGACCGCCGGCTCGCCCATCGTGGCGCGTTCGCAGGGTGGTCCGCCCCGTTCGAACGATCGGACGGCCGTGCCCCGCATGAACGCACAGCAGCGCGAAGCGCTAGAGAAGCGTTTCCAACAGCGCATCGATGCCATCGTCAAGGAGCGTTTGCGTCTCACCGACGAGCAGCAGGTGAAGCTGCGTGAGGTGGCCTCTCGGGCCGAAGAGTCTCGGCGCGTGTTGCGTCGAGAGGAGTCCGTGCTCCGCGTCGCGCTTCGCAATGAGATGAAGGCGGGCGACAAGGCGAACGAGGCGAAGGTCGGCGAGTTGCTCGATCAGATGCCTGGTCTCGAACGTCGGAAACTCGATCTCCTCGAGTCCGAGCAACGCGAGTTGGCGAAGTTCCTCTCGCCGACGCAGCGCGCACACTACTTCGGGCTGCAGGACGAGCTCCGCCGGGGAATGCAGGACGTGCAGCGTGGGCGCATGGGGATGCACGACTCCACCGCCGCCCCCGCCGACAGCCGGGCATACCGGCGACGCGGGCCGCCGCCGCTGTAATTGGCCCACCCGTGGCGTCGCTTTCGCCAACCGTGTACACTTATCGGGCAACAGTTTGTGTGCGCCCGGATGGCGGAACTGGCAGACGCAGGGGACTCAAAATCCCCCACTCGCAAGGGTTTCCGGGTTCGACCCCCGGTCTGGGCATGGGCATGGGCTCGGTGCATCGTGCGATCGTGCACGGTACCGAGCGGTTCGTACAACGCAGTTGAGTCGTCGTGTGTCGTTCAGGATGTTGTGTGCAGGGCAGCGGTCGCGCATCGGCCACTGATGGGGTGTAGCTCAATGGCAGAGCACTCGACTGTTAATCGAGCGGTTGTAGGTTCGACTCCTACCGCCCCAGTGTTGCATCACGAAACGCCCGGTTTTCCACTCGGAAAGCCGGGCGTTTCGTGTTTCGGGCGCCAATCGGCGGCGGAGGTGCTTCGCCTCGCTTGCCGCGCCTGCCGGTGAATGCCTAGCTTCCCACTCCCAGACAGTCTACGCTGCACGTCCCTTGGGTGATCCGCGATCGAGCGGCATCGCCGTCTCCCTCTGCGCCGATTGCGTCTATGCCTTTTTCGCTCCAGCTCAGTCACGCTGCCCCCGCTTCGGTGGACTCGCCGTTGCTGGCCATCGTTCTGCCGCAGGATCCGTCGCTCGACGACGCCCTGCGCGCCGTCGACACGCCGTTGGCCGGCGCGATGCAGCGCTCGATCGCCCGCCGCGATTTCCGTGGCGGCCGGGATGAGACGATGCTGTTCGTTGGTGG
>CAMBRJ010000434.1 GCA_945870175.1 Gemmatimonas phototrophica | reverse complement strand
TCGTCCCTGTCTCCGATGTTTCGATCACTTCTCGTGTTGATGATGGCCGTTCCCGCAGTGCTCGCCGCGCAGGTGCGTCCCGTGGCACCGGTGCGTCCCGCGGCACCGGCGCCGCAGCCCCTTCGCGCGCGCATTATCGGCACCGTCTTCGACAGTGTCGCTACACAATGGCTGGGCGGCGCCACCGTGCAACTGGTTGACGCGGCCAATCCGTCGAACGTACGCACCGCCGTCACCACCGCCAACGGACGCTTCGCGATCGATTCCGTCGCCGTGGGCACGTACCTGATCGGCTACTTCCATCAACGGCTCGACCAGCTGGCGATCGAAGCGCCGCTCTTTCGCGTGAACATCACGTCGGCGGAAGAGCTGGAAGTGCCGATGACCATTCCGTCGGCGGAGACGATCATCACGAAGCGATGCGGTCCCGGGGACCCTGAGCTGCCGATGGGGCTGTACATGGGCTTCGTGCGCACCGCGGCCACGAACCAGCAGGTGCCGGCGGCACGCGTGCGGGCCCAGTATACCGAAGTGACCGTCGGACCGCGCGGCGTGGAACGTCGCTACCCGTCACGCTTCGGCAGCAGCACCAGCGACGGCTTCTTCACGCTCTGTGGTGTGCCGCGCAACGCGCCGATCACCGCGCGGGCCTACGCGGGCGCCGATTCCACCGGATTCATCGAGCTGCGCACGCCGCGCTCCGGTCTGCTGGTGCGCGATCTCCTAATCGGTTCCACCAACAAGGGCACCGGCGCGCTGCGTGGCACGGTGAAGAGTATGAGCGGCAAGGAGATCACCAGTGCCCGCGTGGTGCTGTGGGGGGCTGGCGGCAATGGCGCCAATAGCGTCAACGGACAGTACACGCTGGATGGCTTGCCCACCGGCACGCAGATGATCGAAGCCCGCGCCATCGGCTACCAGCCGATGCGTCTCGTGGTCGACATCCCCGCCACCGACGCCGCGACGGCCGACATTATTCTCGAAACGCTCGTCGCCACCGTGGACACCGTCCGCGTACGCGGCGACCGCGTCTCCACGCAGATGGTCGAATTCGAGAAACGTCGCCGCGCGGGTTTCGGGTCGTTCATCGACGAGAATCAGTTGAACGCGCGCACCCCGATGTTCATGGCCGACATCTTTCGCGCGGTGCCGGGGATCTCGATCGCCACCGGCCAGTCACCGCAGGGACGCGTGTTGATGCGTGGCAACGGCGGCACCTGCGCGCCAGCGGTGTTCCTGAACGGCATGAACGTTCCCGTGCCCGATGGCAATCTCGATGCGATCATGAATTCGCAGGAAGTCATGGCGGTCGAAGTCTACTCGCGCACGGCCAGCGTGCCTCCCCAGTTCGACTCGCGGAACGGCTGCGGCTCGATCGTCATCTGGACGGGTGCACGGAAGCAGCGTCGCTAAGCGTTCGACCAACTCCTCGTGCTCGCTTGAGCTTTTGGCGGCCACGACGCACCATGTAACATGGTCTATCCATCGAAGCTGTCACGCGAGCGCGTGGTCAGTGCGGCCCTGTTCTTGATCCGGGAACAGGGTGTCGACGCGCTCGGCATGCGGGCCGTCGCCCTGCGTCTGGCCGTCCGCCCTTCGTCTTTATACAAACACGTGGTCGATCTCGCCGGCTTGCAGTCACTGCTGGCCGAGCACGCGGCCGGCGAGCTGCTCGCGGCGATGGACGTCGCCATTGCGCGCGCGCCGCGCTCGGCGAGCGTCGAGGCGCCGAAGATGCCGATGCTGTTCATGGCGAACGAGTATCTGCGCTTTGCCCGCGAGCAGCCGGCGCTGTACGCCATGCTCACCACGCAAAGCAGCCTCATGCAGACCGCGCGTTCGACGGCATCGCTGTCCGCGGCTATCCCGCAGGAGGCACGTGCCGCACTCTGGCAGCGCCTGCTGCAGGTCGTAGGCGAGCTCACCGGTGCGGCCGACGACACGGATGCGGCGGTGGCATTGTGGGCGTTCCTGCACGGCTTCATCACGCTCGAACGCGCGGGCCTGTTCGGTTCGACTGGCCCGAAGGGCGGTTTCGCGCGGGGCGTGAAGGCGATGGCCGCCGGACTCCGTCGCCCGGCCTCCGGGGGACATCCGGCCATCGATATGCCGGCGTCCTGACGAACAGCGGCACGTGGGACGGGGTACAATAGGGCGGTATGCTGCAGTAATTCGGACGGGCGGCATCGCCCCCCGGTGCGACGTCCGTCATCCCAATTGGTCGGAGAGGCCGATGCCTATCACGTTGCCTGTATCGAATCGCCCTGCGCGCAACGTCGCCCGCCTCCGACGTGTGTCCACGTGGGTGGCGTCTCTGCTCATCGTCGCGCTGATCTCCGCCTGCTCACTGGCGAAGCTTGGCGGCAAAGGCGCTCCGCAAGGCACCGTGGCGTTGGTGGTGGAGAACCGCGGGTACTCGGATGTCATCGTGTACATCGTGCGCAGCGAAGGCGTGCTCGGATCTCGGGTGGGCGCCGTGAACGGAGGCGCGACCGTCACCTTCAAAGTACGTGCAACGGATTTGCAGGCGGGTGGTCTGCTGCAGCTTCAGGCGCGCGCCATGGGCGCCCGCTCCTCGTGGACGTCACCGTCGTTGTTCGTGAACAGCGGTGGCGTGGTCAAGCTCGAGCTGATCGCCGTCGGCACCACGGATCTGACCCGAAGCCAGATCTACGTCATTCAGTAGAACCGTTCGGCGGGCTGACCAACGGGAGAATGGCCGCCACCAGCTGATCGGTGGCGGCGCCGCGATGAACCGGGTGAGCACGAGCTCGCGATCGTTGGCAGGCGCAGTCATGAGCGATGGCGTTGAGGGAAAGACCGGTCGCGTCTACCGCTTCAAGCCGCGCGGCGTCGCGCCGGCTTTGATGATGCGACCGCGATCATCGAGACGCGTGATGTTGACCTCGATCTTCCGCACGTAGTCCAGCGTTTCCAGATGCCGCCAGCGCGGTACCGAGGCGGCGATCTGCTCGATGTTCCGCCACTGTCGCGGATCGAGCTGTCGCTGGCGAGCGCTGCGCTGCGCATTCAGCAGCGTGCCGCGGCCGGCGTTGTAGCTCGCCAACATGAACTGCCGGCGATCGTCGGCCACCGAATCTTTCTCCCAGCGTAACCAAAGCCGTCGGTCGTACGCGATGCCCGCTTCGATGTTACGCGCGGGATTGTCAATCATTGCGAGGTCGGCATTCTCCGACGTGATTTCGCGATAGGTGCTCG
>CAMBRJ010000433.1 GCA_945870175.1 Gemmatimonas phototrophica | reverse complement strand
TTCCCCTCGAAGAATCTCGGCGGATACGGCGACGGCGGCATGATGGTCACGCAGGAGGAGGCGCTGTTTGAGGCGCTCATGAAGCTGCGCACCCACGGCAGCCGCCGAACCTACTTCCACGAAATCGTGGGCTATAATAGCCGGCTCGATGCGCTCCAGGCTGCAGTCCTGCGCGCCAAGCTGCCGCATCTGGAATCCTGGAGTGCGGCGCGCCGACGCAATGCCGCGTATTACGACGCGGCGTTCGCCGATCTGGCCGACGTCGCCACGCCGTACCTCGATCCCGCCAATACCTCGATCTATAACCAGTACACGATCCGCGTGCCCAAGCGTGATGCGTTGCAGGCGTACCTGAAAGATCGTGCGATCGGCTGCTCCGTCTACTATCCGCTGCCGCTGCATCTGCAGCCGTGCTTCGCGTATCTCGGATACCAGCACGGGCAATGCCCCGAGTCGGAACGTGCGGCGCTCGAAGTGTTGTCGCTGCCGGTTTTCCCCGAGCTCACCACTGCGCAACTCGATGAAGTGATCGGGGCAGTACGAGCCTTCTTTGGACGCTGAGGCGTACGCCATGGTCGATTCCCCGTCGATGAAGGACCACCTGATCTCCAAGATCCACGATCGCACCGCTGTCATCGGCGTGATCGGTCTCGGCTACGTCGGGTTGCCGCTCGCGATGGAGTTTGTGCACGCCGGCTTTCGCGTCATCGGCTATGACGTCAGTCAGCGCGTGATCGATCTGCTCATGGCCGGTCAGTCGCACATTCAGGACATTCCGAACCAGGTGGTGCAGGAGGCGGTGGCTGCGGGAAGTTTCGTGGCGACCGCCGTCGAGTCGCGCATCGGGGAATGCGACGCGATCTCGGTGGCCGTTCCCACGCCCCTCTCCAAGACGCGCGATCCCGATATGGCCTTCGTGCTGGCCGCCGCCGATGCGATCGCGCGGCAGGCCCATCCCGGCATGTGTGTGGTGCTGGAAAGCACCACCTACCCGGGCACCACGCGCGAACTGCTGCAGCCACGGCTCGAAGCGATGGGGCTGACGGTCGGCAAAGACGTGTTCGTGGCATTCAGCCCCGAGCGCGTAGATCCGGGCAACCCCATCTATCAAACCAAGAACACCCCGAAGGTGGTCGGCGGTGTCACGCCGGCCTGTGTCGAGGTCGCCAGCGCACTCTACGCCAGCTGTATCGACGTGGTGGTCCCGGTCTCTTCCCCGGAAGCGGCCGAGCTGGTCAAGTTGCTTGAAAATACCTTTCGGGCCGTCAACATCGGCCTGGTGAACGAAATCGCGATTGTGTGTGACAAACTGGGCGTGGACGTCTGGGAGGTCATCAACGCGGCCGCCACGAAGCCGTTCGGCTTCATGAAGTTCACGCCGGGCCCCGGCATCGGTGGCCACTGCATTCCGCTCGACCCGCACTACCTCGCCTGGAAGATGCGCACGCTCAACTACAAGACGCGCTTCATCGACCTCGCCAGCGAGATCAATTCCAACATGCCGCAATGGGTCGTGCAGAAGGTGGCTGACGCGCTGAATGAAGTCCGCAAAGCGGTGCGCGGTAGCCGCGTGCTGGTGCTCGGTGTGGCCTACAAGCGCGACATCGACGATGTGCGCGAGAGTCCGGCCCTCGATGTCATACGGCTCCTTGAGGAACGGGGCGCGCACGTGGAATTCCATGATCCGTTTGTGCATGAGTTCCGTGAAGATGGACATGTGCGCACGGGCGTTGAACTCAGCGATGAAATGTTGCGGTGGGCGGACGCCGTCGTGGTGGTCACCGATCACACGAATGTCGACTACCAGCGCGTCGTCGATCATGCCGCGTTGCTCGTTGATACGCGAAACGTTACGGCCGGCCTCAAAGCCGGGCGTGCTCGTATTATCCCACTGGCGTCCGGCACGCGGACCGTGGGCGTAACATCATGAACCGAGCTCCCGCCAGCGGCATGAATCCGCGTTCGGGTCATCGGGTACCAGAGTCCGCATGAGTAAACGACTGTCTCGCGTTGAATTTCGCCTGCTGATGCTGCTCGGCGTGGCCGCCGCATTGGCCGGCTGTTCTCGCGGTTTTCAACCTCGCGATTACGCCAATCCTGAAGCGCTCTTCCGTGCCTCGCTGCTCGAATTCCAGCGGCAGAAGTGGGACAACGCAAAGATTGGCTTCGAGCGCCTGACAAGTGACTTGTCGGCGCGTGATCCGTTATTGGCGCCGGCGTACTTTTATCTGGCGCTCTCGCACGAACAACAGAAGGAATACCTGCTCGCGGCGCAGTCTTTCGAGCGCATTACGGACGGCTTCCCCGATGATACGCTCGCGCCAACGGCCATGCTCGGTGTCGGCCGCAGCTATCAGAGCTTGTGGCGACGCCCGTCGCTTGATCCCGAGAACGGGCAGAAGGCCGTCTCGATCCTCAGGGCGCTGCTCTCGTCGTATCCTGAGAGCAAGGAGACGGACGATGCCAAAAAGCGCATCGTTCAGATCGAAGAGTGGATGGCGCAGAAGGACTACGACACCGGCGTGCATTACGTGCGCGTTCGTCGTTCCATCGATCCGGCGATCATCTACTTCAAGGACGTCGTTACCACGTACCCGAGCACGAAGGCGGCCCGTCTTTCGTGGTTGCGGTTGCACGAGTTGTACACGAAGATCCGTTGGAAAGAGGACGCCGCGGAAACGTGCACGGCCATGTGGCGCGCCTACCCCGGGGATGCGTCGGTCAAGGTCGCCTGCGGCGCGGCACCGGCCGATTCGGCCACCGCGGCCAAGGCGCCGCCACCGGCGGTCCTGTCGCCAGTCGCCTACGCGCGCCCCGGACCGGTGCGTCGCGGATGACCCGCTCCGTCTGACCCCGATGCGCATCGGCATCCTTGGCGGAAGTTTCGATCCGCCACATGTCGGCCACCTCCTGGTGGCGCAGGATGCCCTCGAGGAGCTCGCGCTCGATCGGCTGTTGATCGTCCCGGCGGCCCAACAGCCGCTCAAGGGAACGGATCAGACGCCAGCCGCGCACCGGCTGGCGATGGCGCAGGCCTGTTTTGGCGGAATCCCCCGTGTCGAGGTCGACCCCATCGAAATCGATCGGGGCGGGTTATCTTTCATGGTTCACACCGTGGAGTCCCTGCGCCGACGCTGGCCGTCGGCGGCGCTTCACCTGCTGGTCGGCGATGACGTGGTCTCCACGTTGCCGCGTTGGCGCGACGTGACTCGGTTGTTGTCGATGGTG
>CAMBRJ010000432.1 GCA_945870175.1 Gemmatimonas phototrophica | reverse complement strand
CATCAGGCCATCTTGGCGTACGCGTCGGACTACGGATTTTTGCCCACGGCGCTGTTGCCGCATCAGGTGTCATACCGTGATCCGCGGCTGCAGCTCGCGTCGCTGGACCACACCATCTGGATGCACCGGCCGTTCCGGGCCGACGAGTGGCTGCTGTACAGCATGGACAGCACGGCGGCGGCCGGTGCGCGTGGCTTCGTGCGCGGCGAGATCTTCCAGCAGGACGGCACGCTGGTGGCGTCGGTGGCGCAGGAAGGGCTGATCAGGCTCCGCGACGATTGACTGGTTCGCTCGTCGGCGTCGATGTTACTGACGCCGCACGAACGCGACGATGCGATCGCGAAAGGTCGCGGTCTGACTCGGCGAGACGATGCGACCGGCAATGACATGCCCGTCTTCGCCGGCCGTCGGAATCACGCGCACACGCTCCGCTTTTACGCGGCCCTCGGCATCGAGCGCGTCGAGCCAGGTGGTAGTACGCTCGGCGTCCACCACCAGATCGCCTTCGTGATAGAACACGAGCGTCGGCACGTCGTAGCTGCTCAGCGACGCATCGCGCACATGTTCGACCAGCGCCTGCATCGGGAAGAGCGCGGTGGACGGATATCGCATGGTCCAGAAGCGCTTTTGCTCCTCGTTCTTGGCAACCCACTCGCGCTGCGGAATGAAGCGTGGCAGCACGACTTCGGCCCAGGGCAGCGTGAGCAGGCCAGCGGCGGGATCGTTCGGGCCGAAGTTGGGCGAGATGAGCACGAGCGCGTGCAGCCCCTCGCGCACCGGCTTGGGCAGCGTGGCCAGCCACACACCGAGTGTGCCGCCGGTGCTGGTGCCGATCACGAGCACGGAGTCGCCAAGTCGTCGGGCGACGTCGAGCGAGAAGGCGGCATCGCCCATCCAGTCACGGGCCTGCACGTGCCCCAGCGAATCGCCGGGAAGCCCGTGACCGCGGAGTCGCGTCTCGTACAGGTTGGCGCCGAGGGCGCGCGCCACCTCTTCGCTGAGCGGTGCCGTTTCCTGACGCGTCGCGGAGAAGCCGTGGATATACACCACGCTCCACGGCGTCTTCGCTGGGCGCGTGCTGTCGGCGAAGACAACGCGTTTCGCCACGTCAGCGTCGGTCACACCCGCCGCGCGCTCCTGCGTGGCAAACCACGTGGGAAACGATGCGATGCTATCGGGAAGCGCCGTCGCGACCACGTGCATCGTGGCCGGATATGTACTTGGCTCATCCCAGTCCACACTCGGGCGTGGTCCGGCCCGATAGACAGACCAGAGGACGAACAGCAGCAGGAAGACACGCACCGACCGTCGACCGCGGTGCGCGCCGCCTGCGGCCGTCATACGGCGTCCGATGAACTGGAGAAGTTGAAATCGCGCACCTTGATGGGAGGCATAGCCACGCCGGGGCCGCCTTCACCGCCGGCGGTGCGCACGGCGGCGCCCACGCCCTCGAGATTGTTCAGCATGAACAGCGGCGAATCGTTGAAACGGAAGTTTTTGATAGAACGCGCAATCTTGCCGTTCTCGATCAGGAAGGTCCCGTCGCGCGTGAGGCCGGTGTACATGAGCGTGCGCGCGTCGAGCGGACGCAGATACCACAATCGCGTGACGAGCACGCCGCGCGTGGTGCTGGCAATCATCGACTCGATCGTGTCCTTGCCGCTGGCCATGCGTAGCGACTGCGCACCGCCGGTGGCCGTCTTGCCTTGCTTGTTGGCCCAGACCCGGTTGTACGCGAGCTGATTGAGCACCCCGTTCTGCACCCACGTCTGCTTGCCCGTGGGCATGCCTTCCGCGTCGAACGGTGAACCGAGAATGAGCGGGTCGGCGGGGTCGGAGATCAGCGTGACGCGTTCGTCGAGGATCTTTTCGCCGAGGCGCGTGCCACCGCCGGCCTTCGAGAAGGCGGAGCGTCCTTCGTCGGCCGAGCGGGCCTGAAAGGCACCGCCCAGGAGGCTCACGAGATTGGCCGTGGCTTCAGGCTCGAAGATCACGGTGTAGCGACCAGGTTCGATACCCACCGGATTTCGCGAGCGACGGGCCTTGTCGATGGCGCGGTCGGCCACCGACTGGAAGTCGATGGCGCTCCAGTCGGTGCTTTCACTCCCGACCCAACCGGACCCGGTGCCGTCGGTGGTGCGGGCGGTGAGCGTGTAGTTGGCGCTCGTGCCGCGATGATAGGCAAACAGGCCAGCGCTGTTGCCGATGGCGCTGGCGCTGGCGTTGCAGATGATGAAGCCAGCCACCGTGAGATCCTTGGCGGCGCGGGCCGGCGCGAGTGCGGTCATGGCCGCCGTGGCGCGATCTTCGGCCGACAACTCGGCGGTGCGATCGAACCAGGCGTTTACCGGTGCGTACGCCTGCGGCGGCAGCTCACCGAGATACTCGGGGTCTTCCGGCGCCAGTCGCGCCAGCGCCTCCGACTGCTCGACGGCGCGACGCAATCCCTCGTCGCTGCGATCGTTTGTGACGACACTGGCCTTGCGCTTGCCGAACACGCTTTGAATGCGAATCGTGCTGTTGGTGGTCACGCCCGACGTGGACATCTGATTGTCGGCGAAGCGCAGATTCGTTTCGCGCGAGCTGTTCACCGACACGCGTACGGCGTCGGCCTTGGACAGCTTCACCGCGCGTTCCACGATGGCCTGCGCCTGGTCGCGCGAGAGCACGCCGATGGCGGCCATGGCTTTCGTGTCGCTCATGGATTCGCTCGAGGACTCGCTCATACGGTGCGTCCCGTGTTGATGATATTCGCGTTCTTGAAGCGCGTGGGCGGACAGCCGTGGCTCACGGCGTTGGCCTGGCCCGGCTGACCCTTGCCGTCGTTGAAGGTGCCGCCGAACTCGTAGCTACTCTTGCCGCCGAGCATGTCGAGGGTGTTCCAGAAGTCCGGCGTGCGCATTTGGTATGCGGCGTCCTTCACCTGGCCCACGATCTTGCCCTTGCGCACTTCGTAGCAGAGCTGCGCGCCGAACTGCGCGTTGTAGCGCTGCTGATCAATGGAGTACGACGCTCGGCCGATCATGGCGATGCCCTTGTCGGTGGCGGCGATGAGATCGTCCCAGCTCAAGTCTTTCGCGCCGGGCTGCAGCGACACGTTGGGCATGCGCTGGAACTGCACATCGGCCCAGCTCTGTGCGTACGAGCAGCCGTGCGAGCGCACCGGCTTGCCGTTCTTGGCGTACCACGATGACAGCCACGGCGCCTGTTCGCGCGTGGTCTGGTAGTCG
>CAMBRJ010000431.1 GCA_945870175.1 Gemmatimonas phototrophica | reverse complement strand
ATCGGATATCTCGCGAACGGCATGTCAAGTTCCGACTTCACGCCAACGACGCAGCACGTGGAGGTGGACGGGATTCTGCGTGAGCAGCTCAAACAACATCTCGCGGCAATCGACGGGGTGCTGGCCAGTGAGCTGGCCCCGTTGAATGTGCAGTTGGATGCGAAGGGACTGCCGAAGGTTGTGGATCGGGCCGGGCCGGCGCCGCGCATCGTGCCGTAGCGTCGCTCGCAGACACAAACGCGGCGGGTCCGTTCCTTCGGACCCGCCGCGTTTGCATTTGGGACAGTCGTCGCGAACTACTTGGCGAGGCTCTTCACGACCGCACTGAGGGCCTGCACACGCACCGACTCCGGGCTTCCTGCGGCGTCCTTGTCGAGCTGCGCCGCCAGCGCGTTCAACGCGGTGGACCGTGCGCCGCCCTTGGCCTTCTCGGCCGTGGCCAACTGCGCCAGCACGCCATCCAGCCACGCCTTGGGCACCGCGCTGTTGCGCGCCATCTGATCGGTGTAGGCACGCGCCACGACGAACGCCGCCGGCCACACGGCCTGTGGCTGCTCCTGGGCGTTGAAATACGCATACTTCACGAGCTTCGCGGCGTCGAGTTCGTTCTTCGACAGGAATTCACTGGGCGTGAGTTCCCACACGTCGAGACCGCGGGCGATCTCCGACCCGTAGATCAGGCCATTGTACCAGTAGGCCGACCAGTGACCGCCGCTGACCAGCGCGGTGGAGTCCATCGGTCCACGGTCGAAGAACGCCACTTCGAACGCGTGATTCGGATCGGTCCAGTCGAACACGTTGATGCCCCCCTGATACCACGACTGCACCATGACCTCACGGCCGGGAATCGGAATCAGCGAGCCGTTGTGGGACACGCAATTCTCGTTGCTGGTCTGCGCGGCGGGGAGTTTGAAGTAGCTCTTGAAGTCGAGCTTGTCGCCATTGCGTACGAAGATCGCGTCGGCGCCCCACTCCACCTTGTCGGTCGCGCGGCACCGCGGCGACGAACCGCCGCCCCACTCGTCGGAGAAGAGCACCTTGCTGCCGTCATTGCTGAACGTGGCCGAGTGCCACGCCGACATGTTCGTGTCGGACGCGGCGTAGATACGCTTCGGGTTCTTGATGTCGCGGATGTCCAGCAGAATGCCGTAGCCGCTGCAGGCACCGCCGGCGAGCCCGACGGCGGGATAGGCCGTGATGTCATGACACTGCGTTGGCCCGCCTCGACCGACGACCGACGGGCGCGCGGCCGCACCAGCCGGTCGCTCGCGACGATCAGCCGCCGCCTCGCCATGCCGCGTGGCTTCCGAGAGTCCTTCGAAGATACGCGGGGAACTCACGATCGCCGCGGCCGCCGGATTCTTCACGGGCACCTTGATGACTTCGATGCGGAACAGCGACGAGTTCGGATCGATGTCGGGATTCGTGGCCGAACAGCCAGCGAGTTCGGCGTTGGAGCGCACGCCCGCTGAACCGGACACGTAGATGTAGACGTTCTCCGGGTCTTTGGGGTCGGTGACGAGCGTATTCGTATGCGAGCCGCGGCACGTCTGCACCGTGGTGATCGATCGCGGATGCTCGATGTCGCTGATGTCGATGATGCGGATGCCACGTGCGCGATCCTTGCTGACTTCGTCCTCCACGCCGCCGAGTCCGCAGTCGATGCGACCGCTCACGGCTTCGGCCGATACGAAGAGAAGGTTTCCGTACACCGTGACGTCGCTCTGCGAACCGGGGCACACGAAAGCGGCGCGCAGCTTCGGCTTGCGTGGATTGCCGATGTCCCACACCTGCCAGCCGCTGTAGTTGCCCTGGAAGACCAGGTTTCCGCTGAACGCCAGATCGGAGTTCTTGAGCCGCGCGTCGCCGGGCGTACTGGGATTCAGGAACGCCTCCGACGGCTTCGTGTTCGCTACGAGCTTGATGTTCCACGACGCTTCGCCCGCGTCGAACCAACCGGCCTTGAGGCCGATGCGCGGATCTGGCGAGGGCTGCGCGTGAGCGAGCTGTGAGGCCGCGGTGCTGCCGGCCAGCAGCAGGAGCGCACCGCTGAGCAGCGATCGGAATGGCGTTGGCATTGGGGAGAGTGGGAGAGAGGGGAGGGAAGGCCTGTCGGCGACAGTTGGTGCGTAACGTTGGTGCTTACGGACGCGCGAGAGCCTTGAGCATCAGCTCCATCCGGTCGATCTCGGTGCTCTGATCGGCGACGACATCAGAGACGAACTTGAACACGTCGTCATCGTTGGCCGCACCCTTGGCGCTCATGAGCACGTCGACCATGCTGATAGCGCCACGATGGTGCTGGATCATGAAGGTGAGGAAGTACCAGTCGAAGGCCGGTCCCGTGGCCGTCTTGAGCGTGTCCATCTGCGCGGTCGTGAGCATGCCGGGCATCATGCCGCTCATGCCGCCGGCACTCATGCTCGACATGTCCATGCCGGCGTGATGCGCATGCGCCATCGCTTCCATGTCACCGGCTGGCACGGTCTGTTTGCGCTTGCTCAGCCACGTTTTCATGAAGGCGATTTCGTCGGTCTGCGCGACGGTGATCCGTCCGGCGAGCACACGCACTTCTGAACTCGCGCCGTTCGGGTCGGCGAATGACGACATGGTCACGGCTTGGGCATGGTGGCTGATCATGCCCTGCATGAAGGCGACATCCGCCGTCGTATAGGGCGGAATGCCGCCGTCCTTCGCGGCCATCTGCGCTGGTGTGAGCGGGCGCGTGGCGCTCGAGCCACTGCCCGACGCACAGGCGCCGAGCAGAGACGCCATCACCGTGAGAGAGGCGACGGCCGCGACGTGAAGCAGTGCGCGTGCAGACATGGATCAGGGGAGCGTGAGAGTGGGGAGCCCGGCGGATTTGCGTGTCGCGTTGAAGGCCGCGATGCCCGTGGTCCGCAGCGCGTTCCACTTAGGTAATACGCTGACCCCCATGGCGCGCGCTGCGGCGCAGGCTGCCACCTGCGTGGCGGTGGGGGCCACGTCGGCGTTGTGCATGGCCATCGCGGCGCCCAGCATCGCCGTGCTGGCGCTCTCGAGGGAGGCCGCCGTGGTGGTGGCGCCACGACGACGGAAGCCGCGGATGTTGCGGGCGGTGGCCGACGACGGCGCGACCGCTTCGAGCTGCGCCTTGAGGGCCTCGACCTCGGCGCCGCTCATCGCGTCCAGCTGCGCGATCAGACCGCGGGCCTGCACAAATGCGCGGTGCGTGTTCACCGCGCCGCGGT
>CAMBRJ010000430.1 GCA_945870175.1 Gemmatimonas phototrophica | reverse complement strand
TGTCGCCGGCGATACCGTTTGTGCTGTCGAATTATGCCCTTGGCGTCACGCGCGTGCGCACGCGCGATTTCGTCCTGGCGATGCCAGGGATGCTGCCGATCATCGCGTCGTACGCGGCGTTCGGCGCTGCCGGCGCGAAGGCGGCGAATGGGAAGGGCGCCTTGCCGATGCCCGTACTGGTTCTCGGCATCGCGGCAACGGTGGTGCTTGGCCTGCTCTTCACGCGGATGACCCAGCGCGCGATCCGCGACGCTGGGGCCCAGCCCGTGGCCCACATGTAGCCAGCGAGGTGGGCGTCCAGAGCGTAAGCTGAGGGTGCTTCGAGTGCCTACCCATTTGCCTTCCTCCAAACGCCGCCTATGTCTGCCCCATCGTTCCGCGTTCGTTGCCGTGCCGTGACGGCGATCCTGCTGTTGTCCTCGATGGCCGTCGGCTGCACCAGAACGACTGGGGCCTCGAGCGGCGCGAGCACGTCCGCCGCACCCGCGAGTGCGCGCGGCACCCCATCGGTGGGTCCGCGCACCGGGTCGGTGATGGTCGTGGGTGGCGGTCAGATGGGACCCGAGGTGCTCGCGCGATTCATCGAGCTGGCCGGTGGCCCGGATGCGCTCATCGTTGACGTGCCGACGGCCGGTGGCGATTCCATCAACACCGCCGAAAGTGGACGGGGACTCAAGAGTGCGGGTGCGCGCAACGTGGTGGTGTACCACACGACGAGCCGCACCGTGGCCGATGCCGACAGCTTCGTGGCGAAGATCGCGAATGCGCGTGGCGTGTGGTTCGACGGCGGTCGCCAGTTCCGGCTGGTCAATTCGTACGCGGGAACGAAGTCAGAGCGCGCGTTTCAGGCGGTCCTCGATCGCGGCGGCGTGGTGGGTGGATCGTCGGCCGGCGCGTCGATTCTGGGCGACTATCTCGTGCGCGGCGCGCCGTCCAACGACAATCGCCTGTTCAATCATCCGCAGTATCTGAAGGGCTTCGCGTATCTGCGCGGCGTCGCCATCGATCAGCATGTGGTCGCCCGCGAGCGACTCCCGGATCTGCACGACTCACTCACGTCCCGTCGCCCCGACCTGCTTGGCATTTCGGAAGATGAAGGCACGGTGTGGGTGGTACGCGGTGACAGCGCCGAGATCATCGGGCGAAACAAGGCCTTCGTGTACAACGGCCGCGACGCCAACGACGCGGGCAGACCGTTCCTCACGCTGCGGCCCGGTGACCGATACAATCTGGCCACGCGTCGTGTGATGTCGCGCGCGATCGACGCCACGCCGCTCACGCAGAAGTTCGTGGACAACGTGTTCGCCTCGTACGGCGAATCGGCCAGCGGCGGGGCTGCCGTGCTGGTGGCGCAGGATGGCAAGGTGCTGGTGAACCGCGCGTACGGCATCGGCGTGCAGGGCCGTTTTACACCGGAAACCAGTGCGCCGCACTTTGCGCTCGCCGGACTGTCGGCCGTGTTGAACGCGGCCCTCGCCCCCGACAGCACGGGTCGCCTGTCCGCGGCATCGGTGCGTCGCGTCACGGCGATGGGCGGCACGCAACGCCTGACCTACGATAGCACCACGAAACTCTGGACCGGCAACGTGGACGACCTGTATCGGTTCGATCAGGCGCGTACCGCGCAGAACGCGGAGCCGAAGGGCTTTGGGGTCGATACGCAGCGCGGTGATGTCATGCAGGTCGTGTACGGCGGCGGCGAAGGACGGCGATCGGCGTGGATGCGGTACCCCGGACGCAAGACGACGATCATCATTCTCACCTCCGATGATCGCTTCGACGCGAAATCAGCGGCCACGCGGATCGCCGACCGGCTGCTCGCGCGGTGACGCGCCGTGTGACGATCGCGTACGTGACCGCGTGCGTCGCGCTGTACACCAGCGCATCGCTTGGGGCGCAAAGCGCGCGCGCCCCGTTCGAGGTGCCGGCGTGGGCGTTTCCAACGTCACCGGCGCCGAGTCCTGCACCCAAGCCTGACAGCGTGGTGCAGCATCGCGTGCCGAACTCCACGAGGAGTTACACCATGCGGCAGGTCGGGAATGGATTCGACATCCCCGACTGGTTTCCGGCGTCGCATCCGCTCATGCCGTCATCGGTGCAGTACGGTGTCGCCCCAAACGCCCGGGCCTGCGGCTACTGTCATTTGCCCGACGGACAGGGGCGCCCGGAGAATGGCACACTCGCGGGATTACCGGCCGACTACATCATCCGGCAGGTGGCGGCGTTCAAGAACGGCACGCGATTATCGGCCAACCCGGTGCTGAGCACGAACAGCATGCACACGCTGGCGAAGTGGGTGGCCGACTCCGACGTCGTGTCATCGGCGCGCTACTTCGAGACGCTCGCGCTCACCCGTCGCAATCGCGTGGTGGAAGTGACGCGGGTGCCGAAGACGCGCATCGAAGGCATGCTGTACGCCTATGGCGGCAAGGGGACCGAACCGATCGACGGCCGCTTGATCGAGGTGCCCGAAACGTTCGCGCGCCATGAGCTGCGCGATCCGGGCGTTCCGTATATCACGTACGTCCCGGTTGGCAGCATCGCCCGCGGACGCCGCCTCGCCACCCGCGGCCCCGCCGGCCCGGCCACGTCATGCATGGCGTGCCATGGGGCCGACCTGCTGGGGAAAGACGCGGTGCCGCCGATCGCCGGGCGCGCGCCGTCGAACATGTTGCGCCAGCTGATCAACTTCCGCACCGGAGCCCGACACGACTCGGCCAGCGCGACCATGGCGCCCGTGGTGGAGCAGCTGACCGTTAGCGACATGGTCGCGCTGGCGGCCTATGTCGGGTCACGCGCGCCGAAACGCTGACGCGCCGTCGCTGACGCGCGATCGCTACTTCTTCTCGATCGCGTCCCGCACGTCGAGCAAGATCTCGAAGTACAGCTGTTCACGGCGATAGGCGAAGTCGAGGGATGCCATGGCAGCGGGATCGGCCGTTTCCTTGGCACGATCGAACGCTTCGCGGTACATCTCTTCGAGATTGGTCAGGATCCGTTCACGGGAACGCGACATACGCAGGCCCTCGAGGGCTGTGTGGGTAAGGCGAGGCGGGACGTCATCGGGTGTCGCCGTGCTTTCCTCGGTGTCGAGGAATCTGGTCAGTTGATCAAAGATCATCCGACGACCGCGATCCGGGAGATTCACAGGAGTGGTGATGACAGGCAGAGCCGGGTGAACCGCTTCGAGATCTTCGCGCGCGACGAGTACCGCTGTGTGTATTGCGGGCTCGTGCAGGA
>CAMBRJ010000429.1 GCA_945870175.1 Gemmatimonas phototrophica | reverse complement strand
ATCCCCGGCGACATCGCGCTCGGCCACCTGTCGGCCTTGTTCGCCACCGCGCAACGCGGCGGGGCGCTCGACTACACCGGTCTGCACACCCCCGTGCTTGATGCCATGCTCGCCACCGCGCGCGGTGCTGCTCCCGATTCCGCGGCCGCGGCATGGCGGGCCGTTGCGTCCGAACTCGACGCCACCATGCCGGTGGCGTGGCTCTTCCATGCCCGCGGCGTGCAGGGGCGTTCGCGAACACTTGACGGGGTGCAGATGGACCTGCGGGGCGAGCTCGTCTCCATCGCGCACTGGACGCGCCGGAATACCCGATGACGCGCCTCCGATTGCTGCCGCTCGATCTCGAGGTGCGACGCACCGAGACAGCCGCCGGGTCATCGCTCGCGCCAACCATGCAGGCACTCGCGGCGGAACTCGAGCCGCTCATGCAGCGGCATCTCCCGATCCCGGACCAGAAGGCTCGACTCACGCGAGTGGGAGGGCGCTGTCCCAGACATGGCGTGCTCCTCGAGTTCGATCCCTGGTCGCCACAGGCCCATCGCTGCGAGCGATGCGACCAGCACTACACGGGCGCCGAACATGACGACTGGTGGGCGATGGGAGCGCAGCTCTTTACCGCGGAACGGGCGGTGCACGCCGCCACGCTGTATGCCCTGCGCGGGGATCCGCGTCATGCGGACCTCGCGCTGCGCATCCTCGGAGAGTGCGCCGATCGCTACGATCACTGGCCGAATCGCGACAACGTCCTCGGCCCGACACGCCCGTTCTTTAGCACGTACCTCGAGTCGATCTGGTTGCTCAATCTCTGCCATGCACTCGACTTGCTCGACGCCGCGCGCGCGCCGGGAGCAGATCGTGTCGGTGCGCGACTGCGCGACCGACTGATCGCACCCAGTGCCGCGCTCATCGCCTCGTATCACGAGGGCACGTCCAACCGGCAGGTCTGGAATGAGGTGGCCGTGCTGTCGGCGTTCCGGGTGCTCGACGACCAGCGTGCGTTCGAACGTCGGCTCGACGCCGATCATGGGCTCCGCACATTGCTCGAGCAGGGGCTGCTGGCCGACGGCACGTGGTATGAGGGGGAGAACTATCACCTCTTCGCGCACCGTGGACTGTGGTATGGCATGCAGTTGCTCGCCGCCGCCGGCCGGTCGCTCCCGCAAGCCCTCGTCGATCGCTACACCGCAGGCTTCATCACGCCGGTTCTTGGAGTGCTTCCTGACGACACGTTGCCGTCGCGTCGCGACTCGCAATTCGCGGTCTCTATTCGTCAGTGGCGCTTCGCGGAATGGTGCGAACTCGGCTACGCGCATCGCGCCGATCCGCGGCTCGCCGGCCTGTTGTCACGCCTCTACGACGGATCGATCGCGCGCCGCTCCACCGCGCGTGCCCGCTCCACGGCCGATGCCGAACGCAATGCAGCGCCGTCGTCGCTGTCGCGCGTCGACCTGTCGTGGCGCTCGATCCTGATGGCCTCAGCCCAACCCGTGCCGAGCGCGCGCTGGGCACCCGCCAGTGTCCTGCTCCCCTCGCAGGGACTGGCCGTCTTGCGGCGCGAACATGGCCACGTGTACGTCGCGCTCGAGGGCGGCCACTCCGGCAGCGGGCACGGACATCCCGATCGACTCGCCCTGTCGTTGCAAACCGGCCCCGAACGCTGGTTACAGGATCCCGGCACGGGCAGCTACGTGGACCGCACGCTGCACTGGTATCGGAGCACGCTGGCGCATCACGCCCCGCTGGTAAACGGCGCGGCGCAGCCGCCCGCCACGGCGACGCTTTTGGCCTTCGAGGATCGCGGTGGCATGGGCTGGATGCAGAAGCGCGCCACGATCGGGCAGGGGATTCGTGCGACGCGGACGGTGGTCGTGTGCGAGGGGTACTGCGTCGACGTGCTCGAATGGGAGCGCGATCCGGTCGGAGCGACCGCCGCCGCATCGGACGACAGCACGATCACCCTGTCGCTCTGCGGCGATGCGCGCCGCATCGCGCCATCCCACTTCATGCCGACCTCCCGCTCGGGGGCCGGCGGACTCGAGGACGGATTCGATTTCCTGCACAAGGTAGAGGCAAGCGCGATCACGGGAACGGTGATCATCGACGCACTCGCTGTGTCCGCCGACGGCACGCCGGGCCACCGCGCGCAGGCGCAACTCGTGCTCGCCGCCAATGTGCCGTGCACGTTGCTGCGCGCCCGCACGCCTGGCGCCCCCGGGTGCGAAGCGACGGTCCGACATGCCATCGAATTACAGGGGGCAACCGGCCGGCTGGTGTCGGTCTGGCATTGGCGGTCCCTCGAGGCCGTGCCTGCCGTAGAGCGCGTGCTGCTTGACGCGACCGGTGGCGACGCGCCCGTGGCACGCGTCACGTCCGCCGACGGCACAACGGCGGTACACGGGCCCGCGACGCACGGCTGGCACATCGAGTTGCTGGCGCGCCATGCGCGGAGTAGCGTCGACCTGGCGGGCCTCATCGAACGGCCCGCCACGATCGGGGAGCCCGAACACGAACACGAACACGAACACACCACGACTGGCACGGCGCCGCGATCGCTGCCCCTCGATGTCACGCTCGGCGCCGAGCACTACCTGCGCACTGAATCGACGTGGGCGGAGGCCGGTGGCCCTACGGCAACGGTGCACGTGGCCGTCGAGGGATCACTCATGGTCGTCGATGTCGTGGCCCACACCGGCGTCGTCGTGGGCGCCGACGGCGACGACAACCCGCTCGACAACGAGCGGGCCCAGGTCAATGCCGACGGTGTGCAGTGGTACTGGGGAGTCACCGACGCCCGGTGGCGCCAGGCCGCCCTCTGCACGCCCTCCGGCGGGTCCCTGAGCATGGCGCGGTTGGTGCCCGGCGAGTGGCCGCTCCCCAAGGTGGCATCGACGACGCTGCCGGATAACCGGGGCTGGAGCGCGCGCCTTGAATGGCAACTGGCCGATCTCCCAATCGAGGCCGACGGCACGATCCTCTTCGACCTCGTGGTGAACGAACGTCCGGCACAGCGCGCGCGCCGACGCGGACAGCTGGTCTTGAGCGGGCGGTTCGCTGAGCCACCGTCCGCCGCCGCCTACGCGTATCTCCGGGGCGACCGGCAGTCCCATGCGCACGCCCTGCGGCTTCGTGTCCGGCCTCAACTCTCGAGCCCCGCAGTCACTATCTTCGACTAGGCGGGACAGGTCGTCTCGCGTGTCTCCGTCATCCCCGCACGGGGGACGACGGCCCCCGAATTCCCGTCGGAT
>CAMBRJ010000428.1 GCA_945870175.1 Gemmatimonas phototrophica | reverse complement strand
CATGTATCCGATCTTCGCGTTCGGATCCGAGGCGCAGAAGCACCACTACCTGCCCACGCTGGCGAAGGCCGAGATGATCGGCTGCTTCGGTCTCACCGAAGCCGACTACGGGTCGAACCCGTCGGGGATGATCACCCGCGCGAAGCAGCAGCCCGACGGCAGCTGGATCATCAATGGCGGCAAGATGTGGATCACCAACGGATCCAAGGCGCACGTCGCGATCATCTGGGCCAAGACGGGTGACAGCACCGACGACAGCAGCATTCGCGGCTTCGTCGTCGACACGTCGCTGCCGGGTTTTCATGCGAAGGATCAGCACGGCAAACTGTCGCTCCGCGCCAGCCATACGTCGGAGCTCGTGCTCACGGATGTGCATGTGCCGGCCGATGCGATTCTGCCCGAGTCGAAGGGGCTCAAGAGTCCGCTGATGTGCCTCACGCAGGCGCGCTACGGCATCTCGTGGGGCGTACTCGGTGCCGCTATGGCCTGCTTCGAGGAAGCGGTGTCGTACGCGAAGACGCGCGTGATGTTCGATAAGCCGATCGGTGGCTTCCAGATCCAACAAGTGCGGCTGGCCGACATGCTGACCGAGCTCACGAAGGCGCAGCTCGTGTCGCTGCATCTGGGACGTCTCAAGGACGCTGGTAACTTCACGCCCACGCAGGTGTCCCTGGCCAAGCGGAACAACGTCAGCATCGCGACGGACATCGCGCGGGAAGCGCGTCGCCTGCTGGGGGGCAATGGCATTCTCGCCGAGTATGGTGCCATGCGCCATATGGCGAACCTGGAGAGCGTGTACACGTACGAGGGCACGCACGACGTGCACTCGTTGATCCTCGGGCAGGCGATTACGGGCCTGAGCGCATTCAAGTAGGGCTGAACGGCGTGTTTCAAACGTGACGCTCCCGTCGCATTGCCGGCGGGGGTACCCGCGCCTAGCTTCCCCTGCGAAGTAGTTCCGACCTCTCAGCTTCTTTATTAGCCTCTTTTACGGAGCGTCCGCGGTGAAGATCGCCGTGTGTATCAAGCGCGTCCCGGTCATGGAAGTGAAGTTCGCCATTACCGCTGACGGCTCCCGCGTCGATGACGCAGGCCTCAAGTACGACGTCAACGACTTTGATCTCTGGGCCATCGAAGCCGCGCTGCAGCTGAAGGAGAAGCACGGCAACGTGGGTGAAGTGGCCGTGATTTCCCTCGGACCTGATGCGGCGCAGGAGCAGATCCGCAAGGCACTCGCCATGGGTGCCGATCGTGGTGTGCTGCTGAAGGCCGACCATATCCCGGCCGACGGTCTCGCGATCGCGCGCGCGCTGGCAGCGGAGATCAAGGAGGGCGGCTACGACCTCGTGCTCTTCGGCCGTATCGCCATCGATTCGATGAATCAGATGACGGGCCCGATGGTCGCCGAACTGCTCGATCTGCCGTGTGTCACGAACGTCTGCAAGCTCGACATCACCGGCACCACCGGTCGTGCCGAACGCGCGCTTGAGGGCGCGACGGAAGTGATGGAGTTCCCGCTGCCCGCCGTGCTGACCATCGACGACGGCCTGAACAAGGAACGGCTGCCGTCGCTCAAGGGCATCATGGCCGCCAAGAAAAAGCCGCTCGACGTGAAGCCGGCGCAGCTTGGCGAGGCCAAGGTGACGGTGCACAAGATGGCGCTGCCCCCCGAACGGGCTGCCGGACGTATCCTCGGCGATAGTTCCGCCGCGGTGCCCGAGCTCGTGCGACTCCTCCAGACCGAAGCGAAGGTGCTCTGAGATGGCCAACGTTCTCGTATTCGCAGAAGTACGTGGCGGCGACCTGCGCAAAGTCGCGCTCGAGGCTGTAACGGCCGGTCGCGCGCTTGCTGATCTGTCCGGCGGTGGGAGCGTGCATGCGCTGCTCGCCGGTGACGCCGGTATCGGTGCCAAGGCGGCGTCGCTTGCGCAGCACGGTGCCGACTCGGTGCTCGTGCTCGAACACGCCGGATTCGCGCAGTACAATCCCGAGGCCCTCGCGGCCACCGTTGCCCAGCAGCTCGGACAGGGCACCTATGGCTACGCGTTGTTCAGCGCGACCGCGCAGGGTCGTGACTTGTCACCGCGCGTAGCGGCGAAGTTGGGCGTCGGTCTCGCGGCCGACCTCACCGGCTTCACGGTGGAAGGCGGCACGGTGTTGGGTCAGCACTTCACCATGAACGGCAAGGTGATCGCCACGTTGGCGCTCGCTGGCACGCCCGCGCTGCTGTCGGTGCGACCGGCGGCGTTCCAGCCCGCTGAGGCGCCTCGGGCGCTGGCCACGACGTCGATCACGTCAGCGGCCGATCCGTTGGCGTCGCGCGTGAAAGTCGTCGAGCTCAAGCAGGGCAACGCCGGCAAGCTCGATCTCAACGACGCGCCGGTCATCGTGGCTGGCGGTCGCGGCCTCAAGGCGCCCGAGAACTTCAAGCTGTGTGAAGATCTCGCCGATGCCTTCGGCAACGCCGCGGTCGGTGCGACGCGCGCTGTCACCGATGAGGGATGGCGTCCGCACTCGGATCAGATCGGACAGACGGGACGCAATGTGAGCCCGACGCTGTATGTCGCCGTCGGTATCTCGGGCGCCATCCAGCATCTGGCCGGCATGCGCACGTCGAAGACGATTGTGGCGATCAACAAGGACAAGGACGCCCCGATCTTCAAGATCGCGGATTACGGGATCGTCGGTGATGTGTTCGAGGTCATGCCGGCGCTCATCGCGGCAGTGAAGGCCGCCAAGGCGCAGGGCTGATCGGGAACATGGGGGTCTCGAATCTCCTCTTCGCGGTGATGCTCGCCGTCGCGCTCGGGTTTTTCGCCCGTAGTGCTCGGCGGCTGAACCGGTGGCTGAACATTGGCCACGATGAAGTCCGCACCGACCACCCCGATCAGCGCGCCAGGAATTTCCTGCTGATCGGTCTCGGGCAGAGCAAGATCTTGCGCGATCCGGTCGGCGGCATGATGCACGCGCTCGTGTTCTGGGGCTTCTGCGTGCTCGGTCTCGGCACCCTCGAGATCATGATCCAGGGGCTCTACACGCCGTTCACGTGGGATGTGATGCTCCCGCGATTCCTGTACCTGCCGTACGTGGTATCCCAGGAGATCTTCGCGGTCTTCGTGCTCATCCCCGTCGCCTACCTGCTGTACCGGCGCCTGGTGATCAAGCCGAAGCGCTTCGCGGAAGTGAGCGGTGCGGATGCGGTGTTCATCCTGAGCATGATCGCCACCCTCATGCTCACGCTGTTAC
>CAMBRJ010000427.1 GCA_945870175.1 Gemmatimonas phototrophica | reverse complement strand
GGCCAGCACACCCAAGTGGGAGGCGCCGATCGTCGTGCCCCGCGCGAACAGCTCGCTGCCCGCCGCGACATCTTCACCGCGCGGTCGCACGTTCGCGCGACCGTTGGCATCGCGGTCGTCGAAGACGGTGACCCGGTCGATCCCTTCGTCGGTGTCTTCAATACGAATCACCGCGTTGGCGCCTGGCGGCATCGGCGCACCGGTCATGATCCGCAGCGCCGTGCCCTGTTGCACCCACGGAAGCGCGGTCGCGTCGGCACCGGCGGCGCTCATGCCCAGCACCGGCAGCACGCGCGGCGCGCCGCGCGTGGCACCCATCACGTCGGCGCGCTGCACCGCGTAGCCATCCATGCCGGCATTGTCCCACGGGGGGAGCGCGACGCGGCTGCGTACCGGCGCACCGAGCGCGCGGCCGAGCGCCTGCGCAAGCGCCACCGGTTCCATCTCGGTGGTGCGACCGTCGGCCTGCAGCAGAATGGCGTCGAGCGCTTCGTCGAACGAGAGTGGCATGTGGCCCGTCGGTGGCAACGGCTTCGTCAACGCGGCGCGCGCAGCGCGATGCCGCCCAACGCGCGGCCGGCCAGCGTCGTCACCAGCAGATCCTGCACGCGCTCCACTTCCCGCGTCGGCACCGTGAAATTATTGCTCAACATCGAGAACAGGATCAGACGGCCATCGGCGGTGGTGACGTATCCCGACAGCGAGCGCGCCTTGTCCACCGTGCCGGTCTTGGCGCGGGCGTTACCCGCCGCCGGCGTCCCCTTCATGCGGTTTCCGATCGTGCCATCCACACCGGCAATCGGCAGCGCATCGCGATACGTCGCGAACGAGGGCGACCGACGCATCGCATCGAGCACCTTCACAATCGCCCGCGGCGTCACGTAGTCGTGGCGCGACAGGCCGCTGCCATCGCGGTACGCGGCGTCGCTGGTCGAGACGCCCCATCCGGCCAACGTCCGCACGCCCACGGCGCGCGCACTGTCGGCCGACCCATCACCACTGGCCAGCAGGCCCGAAGTGCGGAACAATAGTTCGGCGATTTGGTTCTGCGACGGCTTCTGCATGCGACGCAGCACGTCCGAAAACGGCGCCGACTGCAGCACGACCACCGTATCGGCGACCCGACGAAGCGTGTCGGACGTCTGCACCACGCGGGCCGCTACGCGAATGCCCCCGTCTTCCAGCGACTGCGTGAGCGCCGCGGTATAGGCATCGCTCGGATGGCGATACGACAGCGTGATCGAGGCACTGTCGCCCAGCGCCAGCGTGCCGGTCACCACGACCCGGTCGCCAATGCTGTCGTACGCCGCCTCAAGTCGGGGCGGACGCACGACACCCGCGGCCGATGGCACGGAATCGCGCGTCGTCGCCTGCACCAGCAGGTGAGGATACGACCGCGTGGGAGCGCTCGTCACCGCGACCGCACCGCCCACCCGCGTGGCCGCGCGCGCCGTCAGCACGAGCACCCCTTCGTTGAACAGCAACTCGTCGACGGCCGCGCTGTACGCGGCATCGAAATCGTCGTAGGCCCAGCCGAATCCGGTGGTCGACCCCGCGAAGGCATCGCCGATGGCGCGTACACGACCCGCGATGCGCGTGATGCCGCGGGCGGCCAGCGCCTCACGCACCGGCGCGAACGCGTTCATCGCCGAACCGCCACTCAAGGCATCGCTGACACTCGGATCGCCGCTCCCCGACACCAGCAGATCCCCCCGCCACGTCTTCCCGCGTTGACGACCGTGCAGCAGCACCGGGGTGCGCCACCGATAGTCCGGGCCGAGCGTCTGCAGCGCGATCGCACCAGTCAACAGCTTCTCGTTCGATGCCGGCATGAACAGCTTGTCGGCGTCGTTGCTCAGAATCGTGTCGCCACGCTCGGCGTCCACGATCAACAGCCCCCAGCGCGCATTCCGCCACATCGGCGCCGCCAACACGGAATCGACGATGCCCTGCAGGATGCCCTGCGTGGTCGGCGTCGGGACGACTGCGGCGGGCATCATGATCGGGGCGGTCGGCTCCGGCTGCGGCGTTTCGATCGCCGCACCCGAACCGCGGGCACATCCCGCCGTCAACGCGGCACCGAGCGTGAGCGACCACAGCGCCACGATACGTCTTGAAGGCCCGGTCATGCGTCTACCTCGTAGGTGCTGCTGAGTGTCGCATCTTCCGCGAGATGCACGCGGATCACCACGGCGGTGGTGTGGGCCAGGGCGCCCTGCACACGCTCGGAGATGAAGCGCGAGAGATTCTCGCCGGTGGGAATCAGAAGACCGTCGGCGAACTCGGGCACGTCCAGATTGATATTGCGATGATCGAAGCGGTCGCGGACTTCGCGCTGGAGAACGCGGTCGAGAAACCCGAGATCGACCACGAAGCCGGTTTCTTCATCGACGGGGCCGGCCACGGTCACATCGCACACGTAGCTGTGACCGTGGAAGTTCGGATGCGCGCACGCGCCGAACACCTCCGCGTTTTCCTGATCGTTCCAGTCGGGGCGACGGTAGCGATGCGCCGCGGCGAACGTCACGCGGCGGGTGAGTGACGTGCGCGGCATACGCGGTTAGCGGAACAGCGGCAGCGTGACGCCAACCGTGACCGTGCGCGATCCGCGCCATGCGGAGCGGTTACGCGTATCGGTCAGCACGGACGTCGTATCCGACGCCTTCACGAAGTAGCGGTCGGGATACTCGTACTTCCACCCAAAGTTCGTGAGATCCACGCGGATCATCGGACCCTTGCGCGGCAGGTAGCGTAGGCCGAGGCCGTACGAGAACGAGAACTTCGTGCCGAACCGGTACGCACCCGTGTCGGCCGCCGCGAAATCGCTCACGACGCCAGCCCCGCCGCTCAGCGACGGAATGAGCCGATGCCACGTTTTCTTGCCGGTGAGCGCCAGATCGAGACCCGCGTCGAGTTGGTGCGTCGTCACGCCCGGCGTGCCGATCACGCGCCTGGCGAGCGGGTTGGTCGGCTGCAGCAGCTTCCGTTCGGAGGGGGCGACCACGTAGCGCACGTACAGCGACGCCGGCCCGCCGATGCCGATATCGTATCGCAGCGCCGCCGCGAGCGACGACAACGGCGCCACATCGGCCGGATCGCGCTTCATCGCCATCCACCCACCCATGATCGACAGGTTCTGCCCCAACTTCACGTCTTCAAATGGGCTGTTGGCCGGAAGATGCCCCACCTGCGCGGCCAGCCCGGCCGGCATCACGATGCCGACGGCGACCATGCCGACGGCGACCATG
>CAMBRJ010000426.1 GCA_945870175.1 Gemmatimonas phototrophica | reverse complement strand
GCGGCGGGCCGTCTGGATCAGCGCGTCGAGCGCGCTCCGGCTGGTGGCCCGCGAGGGCCGCCACGCCAACGGCACGACGGCGGTGGTGATCGCGACGATCGCGAGCACCACCAGCAGTTCGAGCAAGGTCAGTCCCGCGCGGGGATGGGGTAGCAGGGCATGCACAGTGCCTCAATCTCGGAGGCGATCGGGGGAAGTCAACAAGCACGACCGCCCCCGGGCGCGCTCCGTTACTTCTTGATCAACGGCTTCACGGCGTCGGGGATGTCAAACGCCGTCGCCGGCGCCCCGTTGATTAACACGTTCGTGATGGTCATGACCAACTTGTTGGCACCCATGGTCACTTCGGTCTTCGTCGGGAATTTCACCCCGCCAAACTCCTTGTAGTCGGAGAGCGTCGACGACACCTGCATCGTCCCCATCTGCGATTCCTGCACCGTCTCCGTGCCGACGACCAACCCCGTGGCGACGGAGAAGTACTGCGTGGTTTCACGGCCGGAATCCTTGCGGACCAGCGTGATCTTGTAGCTCTTCTCGCCGTGGAAATCGGCGACGCCCAGGTTCTCCATCTTCGAGAAGCGGTCCGCCGGATAGAGCATGTTGCCGTAGAAGTCGGCGCCTTCGAGCGTCTGGGCGAGTTCCTTGTCGTTCAGGAGACGCGGCCCCTGCATCGGATTCGCATCCCACGCGATCACCCCGTTCGTGCCCTGCAGCATTTCGCCAACACCGGGGATCGTGCTCTTGGTGGCCATCTTGTTCGGCGCCGCCTGATACGCCTCCACCTCCGCTGTCAGCCCCATCGCCGGCACCTGCATCGTCGAGGTCTGCTTGAGCGACGTGATCTTCATGATCGCATCCTTACCGCCGATCGCGGCCACGTACTTCGCCACGACGTCAGCCGCCGACGGCGCCGTCTGCGCCGACAGCGGGGCCGATGACAACACCAAGGCCGCCGCAGCGACCGCCAACGAGCGTAAAGCCTTCATGTGAAGCAGCTCCAAACGAGGAGGTGATAGAAAACCTGCGTGAGTTGTTCGCCCTACGCCCTACTTCGCCGTGATCGGCCCGATCGCCCACGCCATCGCCGCGTCGAGCGCCGGATCACGCTTGGCAAGCAGCGCCGCCCGGGTCAGCGGCACCACGCGGTCAGGAGTGACGCCCGCCCCTTCCAGCGGTTGACCCACCGGATTCAAAAAATCGGCGATGGCGTGATACAGGATATCCCCATTGGGCAGCCGTTCGGGTACCGAGGGCAGGGCCTGTCCCGACGTTTGCACCCCGAACAGCTGCGCGCGGCCCAGTGCCTGCATGCCGCCGGCGAAGATCTCGGTGGTGCTGATCGACAGTTCGTCCACCACGATCGCCAGAGGACCGGCATACGGGGTGACCCCACGCGACCGCGTGTCCACCCGGCGAGGATTGGCCACGAATTTCAGCGTCGCGCCCCGCTGGACCATCGTGCCGATCGTCCGCGTGCTGTCCAGGAAATGGCCCGCAATTCCCATCGACATGCCGCCCACGCCACCGAAGTTGCCGCGGATGTCCAGAATGATCGCGTCCGCATCGCGCAGGGAGTCGACCGCCGCATCGAACTGCGGCGATAGAATCGGCATCCAGATGTTGAACCGGATGATGCCCACCGTCTTGCCGGCCGTCTTGACCCGCTCGAACGCGAGCTGCGCGTTCATGGCGGGCAAATTGCCGAACTTGGCGACCACCCCGGGCGCCGGCGCTCGCACGATGCGCACCGTCCGGTCGGTGTCCCGCTCGTCGGCAAACACCACCGTGGCCGTGTCGCCCACGGCACCGGCGAGGGATTGGGTGGCGATCGCGTACGCCGTCAGCGCCTCGCGGCGCGCGTCGGGCTCGTTGGGCATTCGGGCCAGCCGCGCGGAGAGCGGGCACCCATCCACCGACTGCACGCGCCACCCGGTGCGAACGCCGGCCTGGGCCGCGGGCCCCTCCCGATCGAGCTGGGCGATCACGATCGTGTGGTCGAGATACCGGACCTCGGCACCGATCGACCCGCTCCGGTCAGGAGCCGGTGCACCGCCGGACGCGCTTCCCGAGCCGCCCGCGGTCGCATCGGCGACCTCGCGCGGGATGATCGAGAAGTGCGACTGCTTGAGGCGCGACACCATGTCCGACAGCACCGCCCGCAACGCGCCGGTCGTCGTGGCCGCGGCCGCCTTGGGACGCAGTTCGGCCCGCACGGCCGACCAGTTCACCCCGTTGTAGGTCGTGTCCCAATGCGTGCGAGCGATGATGCTCCACGCACTGTCGAAGGTCACCAACGGATCCGTGACCAGCGACGACGCGAGGGAGGTCGACACCGCCCCGGTCGTCGGGCCGCAGGCGGCCGGCATCGGCGAAAGGACGGTTGGGGACGCCACAGAACGGCTCGGCCTCGCGTTCAGCCGCGGGCTGGCTGTGGAAGGGGTCGCCGCGCCCCGGCACGCCCCGAAGAGGAGGGAGGCCGCCAGAACGTGCGGGATCAGACGTCGGAATGTGGAAGGGCGCACAGTCTCGGGTGAAGGATGGTCGGCCACTCTGGACGAATACGACCAGAGGCGACCCGCGTTTCAGCGAAGTGCATATTCCTGAAATAGGAAAACACCAGCGCCGTCGCGAATCAGCGACGATCCAACATCCGCCACCGCTCGGCCTCGCCCGGGAGCGGTGTAGCGCATTAGCATGAATCGTTGTGCGGTCCCTCTGATAGTTCGCGCCTCATCCAATACCATGTCTACTCGTCTCCACGCTCTGCACGCGGCCGGACAGTCGCTCTGGCTCGACTATATCGATCGGGACATGCTGTCCAACGGCGATCTGTCCCGACGTATCCGCGAGGACGCCCTCACTGGGCAGACGTCCAACCCGACGATCTTCGAGAAGGCCCTCGCCGAGGGAGCCGCCTACGACGCGCAGCTGGCCACGCTCGATGGCGCCCGGTCCGATCGCGAGGCCTTCGAACTGGTCGCCACCACCGACGTCCGTGACGCCTGCGATGCCTTCCGCATGGTGTACGACCGCACCGGCACGATCGACGGCTATGTCTCGCTCGAAGTCTCGCCCGATCTGGCGCGTGACACGGCTGGCACGGTGGCCGAGGCCCGACGCCTCTGGCAGATCGTCGATCGTCCCAATCTGATGATCAAGGTGCCCGGCACACCCGAGGGCGCCGACGCGATCCGACAGCTCATTGCCGACGGCATCAACGTCAACGTCACGCTGCTCTTCGCGATTGATGCGCACGCCCGCG
>CAMBRJ010000425.1 GCA_945870175.1 Gemmatimonas phototrophica | reverse complement strand
GTCTCGACCTGAAGGCAGACTTCATCGACCAGGCCACGAACATCGCGGCCAACGAGCATCCCGCCCGCACCCTCGACGGCTTTTTTCAGCGGGGGGCGTTCGTCCGCCTGCGTGAAATGTCGGTGCAGTACTCGCTGTCACCGGAGCTGGCGTCGAAGCTCACTCGTGCCAAGTCGATTTCGCTCGTGGTCACGGGCCGTAACCTCAAGTTGTGGACCAAATACCGCGGCACCGACCCGGAGTCGGGTTTCAACACGACTTCAGGCACCGAGGCACCGAACGAGTTCCAAACGGTCGGGCCGCCGAGCTACTTCATTTTCCGCGTCAACGTCGGCTACTAGGAGAACAGCCCATGACTCAGAAACACACCACGGGCCGGTCCACCATGCCGCGACGCCTGGGTACCGGACTCACCCTCGCACTGGCCATGTCGGCCACTGCCTGTCAGGAAGCGAATAATCAGTTCCTCCAGGTCACCGACCCGGACATCATCAATCCGTCCGACGTCGTCTCGCCGGAAGCGGCCGTTGCTGTCGCCAACGGTGTGATTGGCACGTTCCGTTCTACCACAGGCGCCGGCGAGAGCACGTGGCTCTTCGGTGGCCTGTTGGCTGATGAATGGTCCACCAGCTCCACGTTCATCCAGAACGACGAGACCGACCAGCGTCAGATTCAGGAGTTCAACGGCTCGGTTACCGGCATGCTCCGCAATCTGTATCGCGTGCGCACACGTGCCGATCAGGCCGTCACCGCGTTGAAGGCGGTGCGTCCTGACGCGCGCGCGCTCATCGCCGAGATGTATCTGGCGCGTGGATACTCCGAGATGCAGATGGCTTCCGACTTCTGCAATGGCGTGCCGATCGGGAACGGCAACGCCACGCCGCCGGAAGATGGCGTGCCGAAATCGAACCAAGAGCTGTTCGCGATCGCAGCCGCCTCGCTCGACTCCGGGCTCACGTTCGCGAACGGCACCGACGCCGCCAGCGTGCTCATGAACCGGACACTGCGGGTTGTACGCGCTCGCGTCGCGCTGGCCCGCGGCGATTTCGCCGGCGCCGGTACACTGGTCACGGGTATTCCTACCGCTTTCCAGTATCAGCACACGTTCTCGGCCAACGCCGGCACCAACACCATCTGGGGGCAGGGGCTCAGCTCCCGTCGCTACAGTGTGGGTGACAGCGCCGAGGGCAATGCGCGCCTCATCACCGTGCGGAATGCGATCCCGTTCGCGTCCGCGCGTGATCCGCGCCTGCCGGTGGTTACGCCCACGTCGGGCTCGGTCAACGGTCAGGACGGACTCACCTACACCCGCACCACCACGATGTGGGGGCAGTTCTCGGCCGTGGACGTGGCCAACGGTGTCGATGCGCGCATGATCGAAGCCGAGGCCGCGCTCAAGGCGGGCAACGTCACATCGTGGTTGGCGATTCACAACGCGCTGCGTGCGGCGCCGCCCAAGCTCGGTGAAATCCAGCCCGCCGCCATGACGGCGCTGGTCGATCCGGGTACGGAAGCCAGCCGCGTGTCGCTGCACTTCCGCGAGAAGGCCTTCTGGACCTTCAGCCGTGGTCAGCGCCTCGGCGACATGCGTCGACTCGTGCGTCAGTACGGCCGCACGGTCGACAACGTGTTCCCGCAGGGCGTGCACTACAAGGGCGGCAACTACGGTGCAGACGTGAATCTCCCCGTGGTGACCGACGAGCGGAACAACCCGAACTTCAAGGGTTGCACCGATCGGCTCCCGTGATGACTGCCGAGTAACAAGTACGACGTAAGCAGAAGGGCCCCGAACGGTGACTTGGTCGGGGCCCTTTTGCATACCACCGCGTCGAGACGGCTCGTCTTACTTCGGTTCCAGGATCGCGCTCACGCGATCCGCGAGGTCGCTCCAGTGGGCGCGACCGGTCGTGCCGGCCGACGCCAGTGCAGCGGCGCGCGCTTCACGCTGGATCTCACGCAGTTGCAGACGAGCCAGCGCGGGCAGGTCACTTTGCGCGAGCGCGGGAGCCGTCACGAAGGGCGTGAATCGCGCGCTGGCGCCACCACCACCACCCGGCGGGCCGCTGGCCGGTGCCGTGGGCGGTGTGATCAACGCCTCCAGCCGCTGCACGTACACGCGCTGCAACTGACGACGACCGGCGTCGGGCGCGTTGCCGGCAAACACCGTGCGCCTGAGATCGGCCATGTACTCGGTCAGCGGGTACGCGTTCACGACATCGTACTTCTCCGACTCGGCCAAGCGGCCCAAGCGCGCCGGCGTGAGCAGCGACGTGAGCACGCCAGCCTGTCGCGGCGACACCACGTTGCTCGGGCCGATGCGCTGGGCGATGGCCGGCGGCGACAGCCAGCTGGGGGTCGTCATCACATTGGCCGAGAGAAACGCCAGCGCAGCCTGCTGGCGCGCCTTGGGCACCACCCGATACACCGCACCGGTCTGCTCGGATGTCTTGAGGTCCACTTCAACGCCACCGAGCATCGTGGCCACGTGGTTCATGTTGCCGAACCAGCGCGATACCGTCTCCTCGTACAGCTCGCGCAGCTCGGTATAGTCCTCGCCCGGCGTCGACGTCCACGCCACCAGGTTCGGGATCACACGCTTGTAGTTCATCGTCGAGAACGTCGACGCCTTGATCGGGTCGTCGCCCAGATCTTCCGTTTGATTGCGCGGGTCGCCCGCCGCGAGTTGCTGCGACGCGAAGCGATACGGGAAGGCGCCGGTCTGCTGCGTGAGCCAACGGTGCAGCGTCGCACGCTCCGCTTCGGCACTTGGCGCATCGATCACGCGATAGCCCCAGTTGATCGCGAAATCGTCAAACGGTCCCACGCGACGGATGAAATCCTTGGGCTGCAGGCCGTCACCCGGCTGCGCGATGTAGTTCTGGCGCGCGTAGTCCATGATCGTCGCACTCACGCCGTACACCCGCGTGAACGACGGGCTGCGCAGCGAGTCGACGGGGAACGACGCCGAGGCGATCATGTTGTGTTGCAGGCCGAGCGCGTGGCCGATTTCGTGCGTGATCACCTGACGCATCGTCTCGCCCATCAGCTCTTCCGGGACGTTGAGCGTGCGGGCGGCCGGGTTGGCCGCACCCGTCTCCATCATCAGCCAATTGCGGTACGAGCGCATGTGGTTGTGATACCACGTGATCTCGCTGTTGATGATCTCGCCCGAGCGCGGATCGTGCGTATGCGGACCAGTGGCGTTGCGCGTGAGGCTCGCCGCCCAGCGCACGATGGAGTAGCGCGCATCGTCGAGATCGAAATCCGG
>CAMBRJ010000424.1 GCA_945870175.1 Gemmatimonas phototrophica | reverse complement strand
CCAAGGATTTCATCCTCGGAACTCCAGGCTCAGGCGGGAACGGGCAGGATACGGCAGTTTGAACGGCTGCTGAATGTACGCGCACAGCGTGCAGAGTGCTGGGATGTTCAACACTCTTGCCCTCAATTTCGTTCGGGGTCATATACGCCGTATCCTAGGGGCAACCCTGCCCCTTTCCCACCTGGAGGACTCTCCGTGCGCCCCTGCTGGATGCTGTCGGCCGCTGCTGTGGCCGTCTCTCTGAGCGCTGTCTCCCCCCTGCACGCTCAGACGCGCCTGAATCCCGTGATCGACCTGATTGCCAAAAAGCAGCCGGTGTTCGGTCTGTATGGCCCCGCCAACCGCCGTACGCGCCCTGGCCAGCCCGCTCCCTCTCCCGACTCCATCAAGTCGCCAGCGCAGCTCGCCACCGAAGCGCTGGGCTACAAGAAGAACGACTACATCTTCGACGGCAGCATGGAAGGCGACTTCGAGGCGGCCCTGCCGCAGTTCGCCGCCTTCTCGAAAGGCATGGTCGATCAGGGCTCTCTGCAGAAAGGCAAGTCACCGCGCTTCACGCACCCGATCTACGTGAAGACGCACGATATCTCGCCCGATCCGGCCCTCGCCGCCAAGCGCATTGGACAGCAGCTCAACCTCGGCGTCGCGGGCGTGGTGTTCGTCGATGTGGACAGTCGGGAAGAGCTCGAGCAGGGACTGGCCGCCATGCGCTTTAAGAGCAACGGCGGCACGCGCTCCGACGACGTGGGCGACGCACCCGCCATGTGGGGGATGACGACGGCCGAGTACAAGGCCAAGGCCGACGTGTGGCCGCTCAATCCGAAGGGCGAGCTCTACAACTTCACGATCGTCGAGAGCAAGGCGGGACTGGCCAAGATTCGTGAAATCGCCGCGGTGAAGGGCGTGGGTGTGCTCTTCCCAGGCGCGGGCACGCTCCGCGGCGTGTTCAGCACGACCGACGCGGCCGGCAAGCGCACGTTTGACGAGAAGGCGTGGGAAGCGGCGATCCAGTCGGTGCTTTCGGCCTGCAAGGAATTCAACGTGCCGTGCGGCTATCCGGCCGGTGCCGCCGACATTGAACTGCGCATGAAGCAGGGATTCAGCGTCTTCGTGATCGGCTGGGGCGAGCCGGGCTTCAAGGCCGTCGAGATCGGCCGCGGAGTCTCGGGCCGCTAAGGTCCACCCGTTGGCAGGAACGGAAACGAAAAAGGCCGCCGATGCACAGTGCATCGGCGGCCTTTTCTCACTTACCCGTCAACCGACCCTTACGGGTTGCGATCGAGACAACCGGCGAACTTCGGGTTGTTCCGCTCGATGAACGGGATCACGAGGTTCACGTCGTTGCCGTAGGTATTGCCCGGGCGATACCGCATGTTGCCGACCGGGAACACCGTGGCCGCCGTGCGGCTGTACTGCCGGATGAGCCGACGCATGTCGCCGAGGCGATGGCCGGTGAGGAACAGCCAGTAGGCGCGCTCCTTGAAGAGCATGTCCACCGCTTCGGCCTGCGTGGTCGGCGACGCCGCCAGCGGAGCAATCGCGGTTGCAAGGCCAGTGGCACGCAGCGTGTTCAACTGCGCGAACACCGCATCGCGATCGGCCTGCGTGGCGCCCTGCAAACGGGCCTCGGCTTCGATGAGGCGCGCTTCGATACCGTCGGCCAGCGTAAACGGCGCAGACTGCGACGTGTACTTGAGCTGGCGCGGCAGGTTCGTGCTGGTGCCGTCGAATCCAAGGTTGGCCGTCGGCACCCAAGGCACACGCGGATCAGCCGGCGTGACGAGGTAGTCGATACCGTTCGTGCCTTCCTTCGTGGTCACAACGTATCGCGTGCCCGCGTTGTACATCGCCGACCAGAGACCGTTGGTCTGACGACCGGTGGCGATCGAGTGGCTCAGCACATACTTGTAGCTCGTGGCCACGCCGCTCACCGCCGCTGCCGCCTGGGCAAACTGCCCCTGGTTGAGCAACACGCGCGCCTTGCCGATCGAGGCCAAGCTGCGGAAGTTCGTGCCCGTGGCGTTCGCGAGTGCGCTATCCATTGACGCGCCGGCACGGGTGTAGACCTGCGCCGTGGTCTGCGGGCTGCCGTACTCGAAGTCACCGCTCGCCCCGACCTTGCTGAACGGCACGCCGGAGCACCAGCCCTCACCGAACGCCGTCTCGGTAAAGCCGCGAATCGCGAACATCTCACTGAGTGAGTCTTTCACGACCGCGGTCGTCGGCTTCGTCACGACCCACTTCTCGATGGCCGACGCGAGACTGGCGCGGGCCCGTTGCAGCTGGACGTAGGGCGCTTGCACGGCACCACCGAGTACTTCACTCGAGTTGCGTCCGTCCGTGTTGTACCGGTCGGCGAAGGTATCCGTGGTGTTGAGCTCATCGCCGAGGTTGCCAGAGACGACAACGAACCCGTCCTGGGTACCAGAGTACGACACGATGAAGTCCTGCATGGCGCCGTTGCGCAGCGTGGTCACACCAAGGCTGCCACCAATGGCGGCCTCGGCGATCACGTCAGGCGTGGGAACCGAGAGAAGGTCCGAGCTGCACCCGGCCACCGCGAACGCGGCAGCCATGGCGCCCACTGGACGGATCACCCGGCGTGCGGAATTGAAGAATCGCATGGATGTGGTTCGTCTCAGAAGGAGAAGTTCATGCGCAGCGTCATGATGCGCAGGGGAGGAGTGGAGAAATACTCCTCGTTACCGCGGGCGTCGTTGTTCGACTGTGCGGCTTCGGGATCAACGCCGGTGTAGTCCGTCATCACGCCCAGGTTACGGCCGGTGAGCACCACGCTCCAGCGCGACGCGCGCACCGCATTGGCCCACTTGGTCGGCATTTCGTACGCCATCGAGAGTTCACGGAAGCGCGTGAACGATCCGTTCTCGAACATGCCCGTGTACACCGCCTGCGACGTGGCCAACGCGTTGGCCTGTTCCTGCAACGACGCGCTCTTGTCGTAACGGCCGCGGCAGGTCACACCGTTCATGCACTGGTGACGCAGGGTGTTGTTGAACTTCCGGAAGCCCCACTTGCTGTCCACCTGACCCGAGATCTTCAGCTTCTTACCGAAGAGCTCAAGCGCCGGCGAGAAGGCGACTTCACGCGTCGGGAACGTGTTGCCCTGGTAGACCGCCGTGTCGCTGAAGGTCAGCTCACTGAGGGCCTTGTTCGAATTGAACGTGATGATGCCGTCGCCGTTCTTGTCGGCGAAGCTGATGGTCTTGTCCCACAATCCGAACAGCGGGTAGCCCGGACGATTCTGCTGCGTATTG
>CAMBRJ010000423.1 GCA_945870175.1 Gemmatimonas phototrophica | reverse complement strand
TGCCGATCTTCACGTGGATGTCGTTCGTGGTGCAGTTCCTGGTGGTGCTCGCCTTCCCGGTGATCACGGTCGCGCTCGTGTTCCTGCAGTTCGACCGGTTCTTCGGCACGCACTTCTACACGATCGCCAAGGGCGCTGACCCGCTGCTCTGGCAGCACCTCTTCTGGGTGTTCGGTCACCCCGAGGTGTACATTCTGATTCTGCCGGCCTTCGGCCTCGTGTCCGAAGTGCTGCCGACGTTCTCGCGCAAGCCGTTGTTCGGGTATCCCGTCATGGTGTACTCGGGCATCCTGATCGGCTTCCTCGGCTTCGGCGTGTGGGCGCACCATATGTTCTCGGTGGGCATGGGCCCGATCGCGGACGCGGTGTTTTCGCTCACCACCATGCTGATCGCCATCCCGACCGGCGTGAAGATCTTCAATTGGATGGCCACCATGTGGGGCGGCCAGATCAAGTTCACGGTCGCCATGAAGTTCGCGGTCGCGCTGGTGGGCATGTTTACGGTAGGCGGGATCTCCGGCGTGATGCACTCGTCGCCCCCGGCCGATCTTCAGCAGACGGACACGTATTTCGTCGTGGCGCATTTCCATTACGTGCTCTTCGGCGGATCGGTGTTCGGTCTGTTCGCCGGCATGTACTACTACTTCCCGAAGATCACCGGTCGCTTCCTCTCGGAATCGCTCGGTAACTGGCACTTCTGGATTTCGTTCGTCGGCATGAACCTCACGTTCTTCCCGATGCACTTCAGCGGATTGCTCGGCATGCCGCGCCGCATCTATCAGTACGATGCGGGACAGGGCTTCGATCTGTTCAACGCGATGTCGACCGGTGGCACGGTCATCCTGATGGTCGGCACGCTGTTCGGGCTCATCAACGTCTGGAAGAGCTGGAGAACGGGTAAGATGGCGTCGAGCAACCCGTGGGGTGCAGCCACGCTGGAGTGGACGATTCCGTCGCCGCCGCCCGACTACAACTTCGCCGAACTACCGCAAGTGAAGTCGCGCTATCCGCTCTGGAACATGAAGGGTGGAGAGAAGCTCGTGCACGAAACGACGTACGAAGAGGAGAAGGGCCGGCACATCCCCACGTCGCAGGAACTCGGTATCATCATGCCGAATCCGTCGATCTGGCCGCTGGTCACCGCCTTCGGGTTGATCGTGATGTTCGGCGGGCTTCTGTTCATGGACGCGAGTGTTCCGATCGCGGTGGCCGTCATGCTGACTGGCACGGCGCTCTGGATTGGCTCGCTCTACACCTGGCTGCTCACGCCGCTCGAGGATCACCACTAAGATGACCGCCACTACGGCACCTACGACCGCCGCGCACGGCGACGGCCACGCGCACGGCGGCGGCCATCACACCTCGTTGGGACTCGACAACCGCAAAGTCGCCATTTGGACCTTCATCGGTTCCGAGTGCATGCTCTTCGCCTCGTTGATCTCGACGTACCTGATCTACAAGGGTAAGAGCCCCGAAGGCCCGTTCCCGCACGACGTGTGGACGAGCCCGACCACGGGCGAGGTGTTCAAGCCGATCCTGAACATCCCCGTCACGTCGGCGTCGACGTTCGTGTTGCTCATGTCGTCGCTGGCGATGGTGCTCGCGCTGGCCGCCGTGCAGAACCGCGACCTGCCGAAGCACACCGCGTGGGAGCGCATCCTCGGTTCGTCGAAGATCTGGCTGTGGGCCACGTGCCTGCTCGGCATCACGTTCCTCGGCTGCCAAGCGTACGAGTTCACGTCGTTCGTGCACGAAGGCCTCACGATGCGGACGAACCTGTTCGGCTCGAGCTTCTTCACGCTCACCGGCTTCCACGGTGCGCACGTGACGGCCGGCGTGTTGTGGCTCTTCACGTTGCTGGCGATCGATTACAAGCGTGGGCTCAAGCCGTCGGACGCCCTGCTCGTGGACATCTGTGCGCTGTACTGGCACTTCGTCGACGTGGTGTGGATCGCGATCTTCACGCTCATCTACCTGATCAAGTGAGGCGGTGATGGCTGACCATTCTGCAGCGGCGGGACACGCCCACGACGAAGCGCATCACCCGACGTGGACGACGTACTGGAAGATCGCGGTGATCCTCACGGTCATCACCGCGGTCGAGGTCTCGGCCTACTACATCCCGGCGTGGGAAGAGAGCTGGGTGTACGTGCCCAGCATGCTCATCATGTCGGCGGTGAAGTTCTGGATCGTCGTGATGTACTACATGCACCTGAAGTACGATCACAAGCTGTTCCGCTCGTTATTCGGCGGCCCGCTGCTGGTCGCGGGGCTGACGCTCATCGGCCTGCTGTTCCTGTTCTCCAAGCTTGTGCTACGACTCGGCCTGCTCAGCTAGCCGCGGCGTCGCCGATCGCGAGAACCCGTGGCCAGTCGTCAGCGTTCAGCTGACGACTGGCCACGTTCGGTTCTCCCCCGCCCGCTGGCGCATCCGCTCTCGTGTAAATTTCCGATATGATCGCGCTTTTGCTCCACCCCGCCGCCCAGCTCAGCTGGTCGAATTTCACGGTCCACCCCAGCACAGCGATCGGCATCGCCGCGATCGGGGCGGCCTACCTGTGGCGCGTGCGTCAGGGGCCGTCGGCTCTGGACCGCGTCCCCGTCACCGTGCCGGACATGGCGCATGCCACCAGCGCCCAGCGCGATGCGGCCGCCGCGCCCCAGGGGCCCACGTTGGCGCAGCGCGTCAGCTTCTTTGCGTCGCTCCTGCTGCTGTTTTTCACGCTGAACGGGCCGCTGCACGATCTCAGCGACTACTACTTGTTCAGCGGGCACATGGTGCAGCACCTGATCCTCACGCTGGTCGTGCCGCCGCTGATGCTCATCGGCACGCCCGGCTGGATGCTGCGCCCGCTGTTGCGCCGGCCGGCCGTTTTCGCGATGGCCCGCAAGAGCACGACGATCGCAGCCTGTTTCATGCTCTTCAATGTGGTGCTCGCGTTCTGGCACCTGCCACCGATATACAATTTGGCGCTGGCGAATCACCCGATTCACATCGTGCAGCACCTGATGTTCATCGCCGCGGCGATGCTGATGTGGTGGCCGCTCACGTCGCCGCTGCCAGAGCTGCCGCGCGCGCCGTACCCGGTGCAGATGTTGTACTGTTTCGTGATGGTCATCCCGATGTCGATCATTGCGATCTACATCGCGATGGCGGATACGCTGCTGTACCCCGCGTATGCCGTCGCCCCGCGCATCCTGGGGATCACGCCCATGATGGACCAGCAATACGGCGGTCTGATCATGTGGATTCCCGGTGGTGTCTTCTTCTACGCGGTG
>CAMBRJ010000422.1 GCA_945870175.1 Gemmatimonas phototrophica | reverse complement strand
GATGATTATGAGCACCCGCCGCGGAAGCCAGCGTTAGGCGCACTGACTTAGCAACACGACCGCACACGCACGTCCACATCCATTGGGTGCCGAGCATGACCTCACGGTTTCGCAAGCCGCTTCTCGCCGTATCGTTCTTCCTCGCCGCTTGCGTGATGCTGTTCGCCTCCTCCGCCCACGCCGAGGTGGTGAAGCTGGTGGTCGAGAAACGCGAGGCATTCGCCCACCAGGGTCGGTCGTACGAAAAGCTGACGGGCCACTTCTACGGCGAGCTCGACGCTCGGAATCCCTTCAACGCGATCATCACCGATATCGAGCACGCGCCGCGGAATGCACGTGGCCGGGTAGAGTACTCGGCCACGTTCACCATCCTCAAACCGGTGGACATGACGGGCGCGACGGGCGTGCTCGTCTATGAGGTGCCGAACCGCGGACGGGCGGGCATCGCGGGTGGCGGCTACTTCGCAGATTTCCGGTCGCAAGGCCATGTGTTGGTCGCCAGCGGATGGCAGGCCGACATTGCCGCTGGCGCGGGTGTCGAGACGATGGTGACGCCGATCGCCAAGAACGCAGATGGTTCCAGCATCACCGGCCCCGTGATGTCGCGCTTCGCCGACATGCCCGTCGGCTCCAGTACGCAAACGATCATTCGTGGCCGGGTGACCGGCACGGCGACACCCGCGAGCCTCGACACGAGGCAAGCGACGCTGACGCGCCGCGCCTCCGAGAATGGCAGCCGCGTGCCGTTGCGTGCCGACGAGTGGGCGTTCGCCGATTGTGCCACCGTGCCGTTTCCCGGCACGGCGGCGCCAGACAAGGTGTGCCTGAAGGGCGGCTTCGATCCGGCGTCGCTCTACGAGCTGACCTACATCGCCAAAGATCCGTTGGTCCACGGCATCGGCTTCGCCGCCACGCGCGATCTGATCGCGTTCCTGCGACACGGCTCCGCCGGTAATCCGCTCGGCACGGCGGTGCGGCACACCATCGCGCAGGGCAACTCGCAGTCGGGCAACTACCTGAGGAGCATGCTGCACCTGGGCTTCAACCAGGACGAAGCCGGCCGTCGCGTGTTCGATGGAATGAACCCCAACATCGCCGCCCGCCAGTTGGCGATGAACATCCGCTTCAGCGCACCCAGTGGCGGGGCCGAAATGTTCGAGCCCGGCAGCGAGGGCGTGTTGTGGTGGAGCGACTACGTCGATCAGGCGCGCGGCCGTCAGGCCGGGGGACTGCTGGCGCGGTGCCAGGCTACCGAGACGTGCCCGCGCATTGTCGAGACGTTCGGCTCGGCCGAGTTCTACTCGTTGCGGGCCTCGCCCAACCTCGTCGGCACGCGCGCGGACCGGGACATTCCGCTGCCGGCCAACGTCCGCCGCTATTACTCGCCGGGCACCCGTCACGGCGGTGGTGCGGGCGGGTTCAACGTGGACGTGCCGATTGATGCCTGCTGTCAGCTGGCATCGAATCCAAACCCATCCGCTGAGACGAATCGCGCGCTGATGCACGCGCTGGTTGACTGGGTGGTGAAGGACGCGCCGCCACCGCCAAGCCGTTATCCGCGGCTGGACCGCGGCGACCTGGTGCCGCCGACCCAATCGGCCATGGGCTTTCCGCTGATCCCCGGCGTCTCGCTCCCCGACGGCGTGATCGTGCCGTTCCACGAGTACGACTTCGGACCCGGCTTCAAGAACGCCGATGTCTCTGGTGTCGTCTCGCTCCAACCGCCAATCGTCCGGCAGACGCTGCCCATGCTCGTGCCCCGCGTGGATGCGGACGGCAACGAATTGTCCGGCGTTCGCAGCGTGCTGCTCGAGGCGCCACTCGGCACTTACACCGGATGGAATCCCAGCGCGCGCGGATTCTTCAAGGGCGACATCCAGAGGAGCAGCGGCGGCTTCATTCCCTTCGCGAAGACCAAGGCGCAACGCGTCGCGTCAGGAGATCCACGACTGTCACTGGAAGAACGCTACGGCTCGCATGACGCCTACGTCGCGCGCGTCAAGGCCGCCGCGACGCGAGCGGTGGCCGAACGGTTCCTGCTGCCGGACGATGCGGAGAGGCTGGTGGCCCAGGCCGAGAAGAGCAACGTCTTGCGATAGCTCTGGCGCGAAAAGAATTTCCATCTCGGTAGCGCGCTACGCGCGCATTGTATTTAGTCGCTCGCAGCTTAGCTGGCGCGTTACGCGGCCGCACCGCGGGTAAGGTGCGGACTCGTGCGTCCTCTGCGACGAGCCAGTTCGGCGAAGTCCTGTTCTCCCTTTGTGAGGTGGTACTCGATGCACATCGGCTTGATCGGAGGGATCGGCCCCGCGGCGACGGATTTCTACTATCGGCGGTTGATCGCGGCGTTTGCGGCACGCGCGCAGCCGTTGGAGTTGACGATCGTGCATGCGGACACGCCGACGCTGCTCGGGCATCAGGCCGCCGATGATCGGGACGCCCAGGTGGCGATCTATATGCGCCTTACCAAGCGACTCGCGGCCGCCGGCGCCGCGTGCGTGGTGGTCACGTCGATCGCCGGCCACTTTTGCATCGCCGAGTTCGCGGCGGTCTCTCCGTTGCCCGTGATCAACTTGCTCCCGGTGGTGGACGCGGCGATCCAAGCGCGCGGCTTGACCCGCGTCGGCGTCCTCGGCACGCGCCTCGTGATGGCCACTCGCTTGTACGATGCCGTCCGGAGCGCGACGTTGATCCCACCCGCCGGATCCGCGCTCGATGCGGTCCACGACGCGTACGTCCGCATGGCCGCCGCCGGGATCGTGACGGCGGCCGAGCGCGCGGTCTTCGACGCGGCTGTTCGCGAGCTGTTGGACGAGGCGCACGTCGAGGCCATTCTGCTGGGCGGCACCGATCTCGCGCTCGTCTACCGCGACGGCAAAGCGGCGTTTCCCGTCATCGATGCCGCGGCACTGCATGTGGACGCGATCGTGGCGCGGGCGTGCGCCTGACGACCAGCAGGGACACGCATTGAACTGACTGAGGGACGCGCGGGGCGCTGACCAGCGCCTCCCCTCGCTGCCCTAGCGATCTATCTGCGCCTGTAACCGCTCCACATATCGCGCGCCGTGCACCAGCGCCGCCGCCCCATCCAACGCCAGCACGTCGTCGGGGGTAAGCGTCAGCGCCGCGGCACCGACGTTCTCCTCAAGCCGATGCCGCTTGGTCGTTCCCGGAATCGGCACAATCCACGAGCGCTGCGCCAACAACCACGCCAGCGCGACCTGGGCGGCGGTTGCCTCGCGCTGCGTGGCAATGCGCTGCACCAGCTCCACCACGCGCTG
>CAMBRJ010000421.1 GCA_945870175.1 Gemmatimonas phototrophica | reverse complement strand
GCAGATCAACAACTTAGCGATTTTGATCGTATTGCGCGAGCGCGTGGATCGTCATAACATCTGCGCCCACCGCTGATCCGACGCAAGTTGAAATGCCGGTGCTCACGTTTCTGCCTCTACTGGAAAACGCCCATGCACGTCGTCGCCTGCAACGCCCCGCTCGGCACCATCGATCCGGCTCCGCTCACATCCCTGCCTATCCACATGGACATGGACGGTAGCCGGATGACCGCGTTCTGGACCAGCGACGACCAGTATCTGATGTGCGTCGAGGGCATGGCCGGGACGACCTGGTATCGCATTGAGGCCGACGCCGCGGCACCGGCCTCCGATGAGGCCACGCGCATCGCGATCGGTGCCATGATGGCCGACATCCTTCCTCTCGGGGCAGGGCGGATTGCGTTTCCGGTGGGCAGCAGCGGACGGCGCGTGTACCGCGTCTGGCGCGCCGCGCGAGGTGCCGCCAAGGGCAAGGGCGTGACCATCAACACGGCCAACAATGGTCGGACTAGAATCCTGGGAGTTCTAGCTGCGCGGTCACGCCGCCAGCCAGCGTAACGCCGGCAGCTTGCATCCACGCCAGCAATACGTCCTGTCCATGATCGCCAGCCATGGCGGAGCGCGCCGCGCTCAGGTGCAGCTTGAACTCGCCCGACACATCGGGCAGAGTACGCCGCAGCACGGCTACCGTAAGCAGCTCGGTCGCGTCAGCCAGATGGCGGATCGCGAACTCGGTCATACGGGCGCGCAACGCCGCGGTATTCAGAACTGGGCCCTCGCCCGGGACCTCGTGATCGGCCCGACGCTCCCGGAATGCCGCCAGACGACTGCGGGTCGCGGACAGCATCGGCAGCTCCTCGGCGGCGTGATCGGCGTGCGCTGCGACCGGAGCACCCATCAAGCCCAGCCAGGCCATCCACAGCGTGCCGCGGGCGTATGCTTCCCAGGGCTCGTGCTCGAGCCGGGACGCCGCCTGATGGACGGTCTCGGTGACGTGATTACGGACTTCCCACCAGCGGATGTACGCGTCGGTCTGCCGCGACACCAGCGCCAGGGCACCCAGCTTCAGCGCCCACTTGACGGCCGATTCCCCATCGTCGGTGGGCGGCCGGAGTGCCGCCGAACAGCGGAAGGCCCGAGCCGCCCCGAGCGACAGGACGGCCTGCGCAAGATCGCGACCGGCACTGGGCGCCGGTTGCAGCGCGGCGTCGAGTTGACCGAGGGCGGCCAGCTCGTAGGCCGTGCCGAGCAGGGCCAGTCCGTCGGCGATCGGTTCGCCAAGTCCGTCTCCGGGGCGAAGGGCAGCCGCGTCAGCCCGCTCCAACAGCAGGGCCCGTCGCTCGACGGGAATCGCGGCGACGGCCCAGTGCTCGTCGAGGGTCGTTCTGGCGAGCTCCGCCAGATCCCTCGCCGCAAGATCTCGTTCCGCTACGGGGGTGAGGACGTGCAAGCAGCCTCCTCCTGTGAAGAGCTCGAACCATACCCTGGCCGACACCCGACGTGGTGTGGGAACAGGCCTCAGAGCTCTGATCGAAGCACGCGCCGACGAAGACCGAGTGACCGATCGCAACCGTTCTGCTCCGCGCCGACGCTGTCCTAGGCGCCCGTTCGGCACCGGAAAACGGACGAACCACGAAGCAACTGCAGTAAACAACACCATAGCATGCGGTTATCTCGGCTTCGCCGCATCGCATTCACTGTCGCATTTATGTAACAGGTCCGTTCCTGTCAAGAGCCAACTCGGGCGAATCCCGTGTAAACCCTTGGCAGACGGCACTTTCCGGAGATTTCGCGTGGGATTTGAGTCATCGCAGGTGGCGCGGCGCCGATTGGCCGCTCTGGCGTCAAGCAATGGCCGGGTACAGGAAGCCTTGTCGGCGTCCGCGTTTTCTGGATTCTGGGGCGACACGTCCCACGAGGAATCGCGCCAGGACCGGGAAGCGCCGTTGAGCTCCGGCGCCGAGCTCGGCGCGAGCCAGGGCGGAGCGAACGGCAGCGCGCTCGTGCGCCACCTGGACGATCTGGCGCAGGATATTGTGGCGATCCCGGGGGCCGGTGGTGCCCTTCTCGCCGCCTACGCGGCACAGGCCCGCGCGCTCGCGATGGTGGTCGAAGCCGCCAAACGGGCCGGGAGTGCTCCCCTACCCGCCTCCGTCCTCATGGCTGCGCAAGACGCCCTCTCGGCCCCGTCGCCCATGCCTCGGCTGGTGATCGGGTGACTCGCCGTCCGCGACGTGCGCTGCTCATGGCAGCGGTCGTCGTCGCGAGCGCCACGGCCCGAGTCCTTCCCGCGCAGTCCAGCGACGCCGTCGTGCAGTGGCGAGCCGGTCGCGCCCTCGCCCTCCGCGGACAGGTCGACTCCGCCCTCCGCACGCTCGAGCAGGCCGGCGCCGGCGCACGAACGGCCGGCGATCTCGCCACCGAGCACGCCACGCAACGGGGCCGCGCCGACCTGTGGATGCTGCGCGGCTGCGTCGACAGTGCCAGCCGAATCCTGCGCGAAGCGGTCACCGCCGCCGCACCAGGCGACCGCTCCAGCGCCGACGCGTTGGTTCGCCTGCTGGCGTCCCAGAAAGCCGTCGCGGAGGCACGCACGGTGCTCGTGAAGGCCTACGGCGACGTCCCGTCGGTGGGCCGCAGCATCACCCGTGAGAGCGTGACCTTCCTGCAGGGGATGGCCGCCGTGGAGCTGGCCGGCGGACAGGAATCGGCCGCGATGGCCACGCTCAACTCCGCGCTCGCGGTCGCGGTCCGCCTGCACGAAGGCGACATGACGGCTCGCCGCGAGCATGCGGTCGGTGACATCACCGACGAAAACGCCTGGCTGCTCTTCGACCTCGCCCAGCTGCGACTCACCGCCAAGAGCCCGGGGATCCGCTCTCCGCGTGAACACGCCCGCCTCATGAGCAACCTCGCGACGGCATGGCCGACGCTCGACCTGCTTCCCGAGGACGGCGTCCCGATCACCCGCTTCGCCGACCGGCTCGTGATGCGCGCGGCGTTGTGTGCCGCCGATGGCAGCGCATGCCAGGCCCCGATCGTGGCCAAGGGGTGTCCGTAGGCCCGGCCCTTTGAAAAGACAACGCAGAGACGCCGAGAACGCAGAGGCGCAGAGAAAATCGATCTTCTCTGCGCCTCTGCGTTCTCGGCGTCTCTGCGTGATCGTTTCCGGTCAGACGGCGACGCCGATCAGTTGATGCCCTTCACCTCGACCTTCTTCTCGGCCTTGGGATCCTCGAGCGTCTCCAGCACCTCACGCCACGAGAACTTCTGGCCGTTGCCGAGCAC
>CAMBRJ010000420.1 GCA_945870175.1 Gemmatimonas phototrophica | reverse complement strand
TGGTCGACGCCGGCACCGTGCCGGTGGTGGTACTGGCCCACGGTGCTGGTGCCGTGCGGAACCGCGCCGTGCTGGCGGCGCGGGCTGAGCCGGCGCGATGGACGCCGTCGGGCACCGTCAGCTTCGCCATCAGTGCACCCGATTCGTCCGAGTGGCGTGTGCTGCTGGATGGGCGCACGGTGGCACGCGGCGCGGTCGCCAGTGCGCCCATCGGCGCGCCGGTGCGCCTTACCCAGCGGCTGGCCAGCAACAGCACCGGATGGGTGCGCGGCAAGGTGGAACTCGATGCCGATGCCCTGCGCGCCGACGACGCCCGCTGGTTTGCCGTGCGGGTGGCCCCGCCCCCAATGGTCGTGGTGCGCCGTGAAGGCGGCCCGTTTCTCTCGGCCGCCCTCGCCACGCTGGTGGAAGAGAAACGTCTCGAGCGCGGGGCCGAGGGCGCGGCGCGCAGTGTGACCGTGTCGGGCGCCGACGCGGCCGGCGTGCGCTTGCCCGTGCTGCTCACGGCGCCGCTCGATCCCGTACGCATCGGCGAAGCGAATCGCACGCTCACGCGGCTTGGCATTCCGTGGCGGTTCGGGGCGATCGCGCGCAATCTCGTCCTGGCGCGTGCGGCCAGCAGTGATGGCGCGCCGCTCGATACCACCGCGGCCTCGGTGAGCGTGTTCGAAGGCACGCCGGTGCGTTTGCGCTATCCGCTCGTGTATTCGCCGGGCGGCGCTGCGGCCGGCTCCGGGACCGGTACCGGGGTGCCCGCCACGCCAGACACGTTGGCCACCGCCGGCGGATCGGCCTGGGCCGTGGCGGGTGATGGCGATGTGCTCATCGGCTCGCCGCTCGAGCCCGACGCCACCGAACTCCCGCTCCGCGCGGCCTTCGTGCCGTGGCTCCTCGAGGCGCTTTCACGTCGCCTCGGGGAAGACGGCCGGCTCATCGAGGCCGTGCCGGGCGAACAGCTCACCGGATGGCGCGGTGTCACGGGCCTCGAAGGCCCGGACGGCAACGTGGTGGGCACCAATAGCGACCGTGTCACCGTTCCCAATGAGGCAGGGGTGTACTACCTGCGTCGTCAGGCCGCGCGCATCGGCGCGCTGGTCGTGAATCCCGAGCCAGAGGAGTCGGACGTGGTGGGGATGGGGCCGGGAGCCGCCGATAGCGCCGTCGCCGCGATGCGCACCCACATTGCCGGACGTGATGTCACGCCGGCCACCAGCGTGAGTGCGTGGCGTACGCTGGTGTTCGATCGTGCCGCCGGGCACGGCTTGTTGTTGCCGCTCGTCGCGCTGGCCCTCGCCGCACTGCTGGCCGAAGCCTGGTTGGCGAGGCACTGATGGGCCTTCCCAGACTGCTCGATGCGATCGAGGCGCTGCCGGCGTTCGCACGAGTGCACAAGGCGATGCCAGGGCCCGGGCAGAGTCTCCGGGTTGGTGGACTGGCCGGGTCGGCCGACGCCGTGTTCGTGGCCGCGCTGGCCCGCGCCCTGCCGCAGCGACTCGTCGTGGTGATCACCGACCAGGTGGGCGACGCCGAACGCTGGCTGGCCGACCTGCAGTCGCTCGTGGACGACATCCCCGTCGCGCTCTACCCGCCGCGTGAAGGCTTCGGCGAAGTCGAACCGCATGCCGAAGTGGCCGGCGAACGCGTGGAGACGCTCGAGAAGCTCGGGCGCAGCGGCGTGCGTCTGTTGCTCACCACGGCCCGTGCCGTACTCGAACAGACCTCCCTGCCACGCGCCCTCGCCGGCGCGCGACTCGAACTGCGTAAAGGCGACGTGCGTCGCCTCGAAGATCTCACGGCGCATCTCGAGTCGATCGGCTTCGAGCGCGTGCCGATGGTGGAAGACGTGGCGCAGTTCTCCGTGCGCGGCGGCATCATCGACATCTACTCGTTCGGCATGGCCGAGCCGGTGCGCCTCGAGTTCTGGGGCGATGACATCGTCGAGTTGCGCCACTTCGATCTCAACACGCAACGCAGCACGCGTGATGCCGAACTCGCGCTGATCCTGCCGGTCGACGGTCGCGTGCGCGATGACGACGGCGACGCCGAGCGGGTGTCGTTGCCCTCGTTGTGGCCGCCTGATGCCGTGGTCATCATGCCCGCGGGCACCTCCGTGCTTCCCGAGTTGGTGCGCACGTGGGATGAAGCCGCGCACCATCTCGAGCTGGCCCGTCGTCGCGGTGAAGAGTGGGTGCGTCGCGAACGGTTGTTCGTGCCGCCGCCCGAGATGGCCTCAACGCTGGCGCGTTTCGGCACCATTCGCATCGCCCCGCCGCCACAGCGGGTGCTCAGTGCCTCGTCGGCCGACCTTCAGCCGCAGGGTCCTGAGCCCGACGTGGCGTTTGCCACGCGTCCGCCGGAATCGATTTCGCGCGACCTGCGCGTGCTGCGCAAGCTGCAGCGCGATGGGTTGCCCACGATTATCCTGTGCGACAACGCCGGCCAGGTGGAGCGTCTCGACGAACTGCTCGGCGAAGACGGCCCGCTATCAGCGGCGCTCGCCATCGGCGTGTTGGGCGGCGGATTCATCATTCCGAACGTCGTGCGCGTGCTCACCGATCACGAGATTTTCCGTCGTGATCGCCGGCTGCGTCGCACGCGCAAGTACACGACTGGTGCACCGCTCGATACCATCGGGGCGCTCAAGCCCGGTGACTACGTCGTGCACCTCGAGCACGGCATCGGCATCTATCGCGGCATCGAAAAGATCTTCGTGCGCGAGAGCACGATCGAAGCGGCGGTCATCGAGTACGAAGGAGGCGATCGCCTGAATGTGCCGCTGTATCGCATCGATCAGATCGAACGATACCGCAGCGCCAGCGATGTCTCGGAAGACGCACCCGCCCCGCGCTTGCACAAGCTGGGTGGCAATCGCTGGAAGCAGCAGCGCGAGAAAACGCGCGTGGCGATTCTCGAAATGACGCAGGAACTGCTCGACCTCTACGCCCGTCGCAAAGTCGCCACGCGTCCCACGCATGGCGTGGACACGGCGTGGCAGCGGCAGCTTGAGAGCTCGTTCCTGTTCGAAGACACGCCCGATCAGCGCAAAGCCACCGAAGACGTCAAGCGCGACCTCGAGAGCGATCGTCCCATGGATCGTTTGCTCGTGGGAGACGTGGGCTACGGCAAAACCGAGATCGCCATTCGGGCCGCCTTCAAAGCGGTGCAGGGCGGTCGTCAGGTGGCCGTGCTGGTGCCCACCACGATTCTTGCCGAGCAGCACGCGCGCAGCTTCGGCGATCGGCTGGCCGACTTCCCCGTGACCGTGGAAGTCATGAGTCGCTTCCAGACAGCCAAGGAACA
>CAMBRJ010000419.1 GCA_945870175.1 Gemmatimonas phototrophica | reverse complement strand
GGGGCCGAACGGGTGTGGGTGACGCATGGATTCACCGGCCCCGTCGTGCAATGGCTCACCGACCACGGGCTCGATGCGAAGGCGATCGCGACCCGATACGAGGGCGAGCGCGATGACGTGTCCGACGACGTCGCCGCTGACACGGCGTCATGAAACACTTTGCCGCGCTGTACGACGCGATCGACGCCACGACCGCGACCAGCGAAAAGGTGGCTGCGCTGGTGGCATACTTCCATTCAACATCAGCGTCGGATGCGGCCTGGGCGGTGTCGTTTCTGTTGGGTCGCAGGCCAAAGCGAATGGTGCGCGCGCCAGACCTACGTGCGTGGGCAGCCGAGGCCGCTGATGTTCCGGCGTGGCTGTTCGAAGAGTGCTACGCCCAGGCCGGTGATCTGGCTGAAACGATTTCACTCTTGGTGCCCGTGAGCGACGCCCGCGACGAGCACACGCTCGCGTGGTGGGTGGAGGAGCGACTGCTACCACTGGCACGCATGGATCGTGACGTCCAACATGACGCGTTGCTGCAGGCGTGGGAGCAGCTCAACGGCACGTCGCGCTTTCTTTTCAACAAGCTGCTCACCGGGTCGTTTCGGGTCGGCGTCTCCGACGGTCTGGTCGTGCGCGCGCTCGCGCAGGTCAGCGGCATCGACGCCGAGTCCATCACGCACCGTCTCATGGGGCAATGGGAGCCGAGCGCGACATGGTTCACGCAATTGGTCGCCACCGAAACGACCGACGCCGACTGGAGTCGTCCGTATCCGTTCTACCTCGCGTATCCGCTCGAGGCCGAGCTCGAATCACTCGGCGCGCCCACCGATTGGCAACTGGAGTGGAAGTGGGACGGGATCCGCGCACAGCTCGTGCGTCGCCGTGGACGCACGTTCCTATGGAGCCGTGGCGAGGAGCTACTGGCCGATCGTTTTCCCGAAGTCGAAGCGAGCGCCACGTGGTTGCCGGATGGCACCGTGCTCGACGGAGAACTGCTGGCATGGCGTGATGGCGCGCCATTGCCCTTCAGCGAATTGCAGCGCCGCATCGGTCGCAAGACGGTGGGGAAAAAGCTCTTGGTCGACGTGCCCTGTCATCTGCTCGTGTACGACTGCCTCGAATCAGACGGCGTAGATGTACGCAATCGGCCGATGCACGAGCGCTGCGCGCTGGCCGAATCCATCGTGTCGCGGCTGCCTGGTGGTGCGTCGATAGGTGTGTCACCGGTCATCGACGTGACCTCGTGGAGTGCCGCACGTGATGCGCGCAATCGCTCGCGCGAGATGACCGCCGAAGGGCTGATGCTCAAGCGCCGTTCATCGTCCTACGGGGTGGGACGCAGGGTCGGCGACTGGTGGAAGTGGAAGGTGAATCCACTCACCGTCGATGCGGTGCTGGTGTATGCGCAGGCCGGACACGGCCGCCGCGCCGGACTGTTTACCGACTACACGTTCGCGATCTGGGACAGGGATACGCTCGTGCCCTTTGCGAAGGCGTATTCGGGGCTCACCGACGCCGAAATTCGCGAGGTGGACACCTTTGTGCGTCGCAACACGCTCGAGAAGTTCGGACCGGTACGCACCGTCAAGCCGGAGCTCGTGTTCGAGCTGGCCTTCGAAGGCATTCAGCGCAGCACGCGCCACAAGAGCGGCATCGCGGTGCGCTTTCCGCGCATGGCGCGGTGGCGTCGCGACAAGCCGGCCAGCGAGGCCGATACGCTGGACACCGTCAAGGCGTTGCTATGAGTGCGGAAGCTGAGAGCGCACTGCTCGATGCGCACGCACGGCTCGACGCGTGGTTCGCAACACGTGGTTGGGAGGCATTCGCCTTCCAGCGTGAGGTGTGGAGTGCCTATGCGCGCGGAGAGTCCGGGCTGATTCATGCCGCCACCGGCACCGGCAAGACGTACGCGGCGTGGATGGGGCCGGTCCTCGAGGCGATGGCGGAACCGGCGCGCTCGAAGACCATGCGAAAGCGCAGCGATGCCACGCCGCTGCGCGTACTGTGGATCACGCCACTGCGCGCACTGGCCGCTGACACCGAGCAGGCGTTGCGCGAGCCCATCGACGCGATGGGATTACCATGGACCGTCGAGTCACGTACCGGCGATACCACCGCCGCAGCACGCGCTCGGCAGCGCGACCGGTTACCATCGGCATTGGTGACCACACCCGAATCGCTCTCATTGCTGCTCTGTCGGAAAGATCACGAAGCGATCTTCTCCGATCTGCGGTGCATCGTGGTTGATGAGTGGCACGAGCTGCTCTCCACGAAACGTGGCGCGCAGGTGGAGCTGGCGCTGGCGCGCCTGCGCCGCCTCTGTCCCCAGCTGCGCACGTGGGGCGTGTCCGCCACGCTGGGCAACATCGACACCGCCGCCGACACGCTGGTGGGCTATCGCCCCGATGGTGCGCCGCACGGGCGACGATTGGTGCGCGGCATCGTGCCGAAAGACACGCAGGTAGAGGCGCTCACCCCCGACACCATAGATCGGTTTCCGTGGGCTGGACATCTGAACACCAAGCTGCTGCCCGAGGTCATGCAGCGCCTCGAGGCCGCACAGAGTGCGATCGTGTTCACGAACACCCGCTCGCAATGTGAGATCTGGTTTCAGTCCATCATCGCCGCCAACCCGGCGTGGTTCGAGTTCACCGCCATTCATCACGGCTCACTTTCCCGCCAGCAGCGGGAAGACGTGGAAGACGGACTCAAGACGGGTCGTTATCGTGCGGTGGTCGCCACCAGTTCGCTGGACTTGGGCGTGGACTTCTCACCGGTCGATCTCGTCATGCAGGTCGGCAGCCCCAAGGGCGTCGCGCGACTCATGCAGCGGGCCGGTCGGTCGGGGCATTCTCCGGGACGCGTGTCGCGCATTGTCTGCGTGCCCACGCATGCCTTCGAGCTGGTGGAGGTGGCTGCCGCCCGCGACGCCATGCGTGCCGGCGCGATCGAAAGTCGTGAGCCCATTGATCGACCGCTCGATCTCCTGGCGCAACATCTGGTCACGCTCGCATTGGGTGGGGGATTCACCCGCGAGGCCGTACTGCAGGAGCTGCGATCCACGCGGGCCTATTGCCTGCTCACCGAGGTGGAGCTGGATTGGGTGATCGACTTTGTCACGCGTGGCGGCGATGCGTTGAAGGCGTATCCCGAGTACGCGCGCGTGCAGCTGGTGGATGGTCGCTACGTCGTAGCCGACCGCCGAGTCGCCATGCGGCACGTGCTGAACATCGGCACGATCGTGAGTGACGCGGCCATCGCCGTGCGCTACCTCAAGGGCGGCCGGCTCGGCACCGTCGAAGAGTCGTTCGTGTCGCGTC
>CAMBRJ010000418.1 GCA_945870175.1 Gemmatimonas phototrophica | reverse complement strand
GACGCAGACGATTTCGCGCCGACCATCTTCATCACATCGTCGATGGAGAGGCTGTCGAGCACCAGCTCGGACTCCCCGAGCTCACGACGCTGCTCGAGGTACCGACGGAGACGATCCTTAGCGTCCACGAAGTCGCACCTCAACGCGGTCAAGAATCTCGTCCGCCACCTGCGTCTTGCTTTGCAGCGGCAGCCTCTCCTCGCGGCCATCGGCGTGCACGATCGTCACGCGGTTCGTATCAATCGCGAAGCCCGCCCCGTCCTCGAGCGCATCATTCGCAACGATAAAATCGAGCGACTTGTCGGCCAACTTTCGGCGCGCCTCGCTGCGCGCATCGCCGGTCTCGAGGGCAAAGCCCACCGTCACGCATGAGGATGAACGCGAGCCACGCGTGCTCAAGAGAATGTCGTCAGTAGCTGTCAGCGCGAGCGCATCACTCAGCTCAGCCTTCTTGATCTTGCCACTCGAGGGTGCGGCTGCGGCGAAGTCGGCCGGTGCGGCAGCCATGATCAACGCATCCGCGCCGGCAAGCGCCCGCTCCACGGCGTCACGCATCTGCGCCGTAGTTTCGACCCGGACGGCCTGCACGCCCGCGGGAACGGCCACGTCGAGCGGCCCCGCGATCAGGGTGACCTCGGCACCGCGTCGCCATGCCGCCGCGGCAATCGCGACACCCATTTTCCCGCTGCTGTGATTTGACAGAAACCGCACCGGATCGATGGGCTCGCGCGTGGGACCGGCTGTCACCACGAGCCTGCGTTCTCTCAGTGCGGTTGGCACCTCGAGCAGGCGCGCACAATGCGCCAGAATCGTCTCGGGTTCGGGCATACGACCAGGTCCGCTGCCCTCACCAACCGCCAGGGCGCCATTGTCCGGATCGAGCACGTGGTAGCCGATCTCCCGAGCGGCGGCGGCATTGCGGCGAACCGTCGGATGCGCCCACATGCGATCGTTCATCGCCGGGACCAACAGCGTCGGTGCCGTGGTCGCCAGGAGGCAGGCCGAGAGCAGATCGTCGGCGTGACCGCCAACCGCGCGAGCCAGAAAATCAGCGGTCGCCGGTGCGACCACCACCAACTGGGCCGCGCGGGCGAGCGCGATGTGATCCAATGCATGCCCAGACGCGATGAGCGCCGTGTGAACTGGGCGTCCCGTGAGCGCCTCGAACGTGATCGCGCCAATGAACTCGGACGCGGCCCGCGTCAGGACAACGTCGACCTCGGCACCAGCCTGCGTCAGCAGGCGCGCCAGCCACGCGGCCTTGTAGGACGCGATGCCGCCGGTGACCCCGAGCAGAATGCGCTGACAGTCGAAGGGACGCACAGGAGCTGGCGAGGGCGCAGAGGGGGGAGAAAAGGCACCGCGCCGGGACGAACGTCACGGCGCGGCGCAGGGTCCAACTAGCGGCGTGAACTCAGCCCGGACGGCGGCGCGGCACGACGCGGTATTCGATCTCACCATGGGCGAGCTCTTCGAGCGCGCGCGTCGTGAGCTTCTTCTCGTGCGCCGAGCGATCGCGGGGGAATTCGTTGAGCACGCGCGCGAACTTGGCCGCGATGAGCACGCTCAGATACTTATTGGCCGCGTGCTTCGACACGTCGGACGGAGTAAAAACCTGCATGCGTCAGTCGTCCTTGCTGAAAACGTGGATTTCCTCTTCGAGCTGCGCGATGAGCGCCTCGACCTGCGCCTCGACCTCATGCACCCGGTCGTGTCGCAGTCCTTCCGCATCGATAATAGCACTCACCTGATCGACCGCGCGATCGAGATCGTCGTTCACCACCACATAGTGATAGCGTCCCACTTCCCCCAACTCTGCTCGGGCGTTCCGCAGGCGAACAAGCAACCGTTCGCGATTCTCGCTCTTCCGCGCCGAAAGCCGAGACTTTAGCACCTCTCCCGACGGCGGCAAGACAAAAATCAGCACGGTATCGGGAAACGCGACATGAAACTGCCGTGCCCCCTTCACGTCGATGTCCATCAGCACGTGCTGGCCGTCAGTCAGCACACGCTGAATTTCGGATCGCATCGTCCCGTAGAAATTGCCGTGCACCTCAGCCCACTCGGCGAACTCCCCCGCAACCCGCGCGGCAGCGAACGCGTCCAAACTGAGGAATCGATAATCGCGCCCGTCCACCTCACCATCCCGAGGGGAACGGGTCGTACAACTAACAGAATAACCCACATCGGCCCGCCGCTCCAGCACGCGGCGCGCAATCGTGGTTTTCCCGCCCCCGGAGGGCGCGGACAGAATGACCGGAAACGGACTCACTCGAGATTCTCGACCTGTTCCCGGATTCGCTCCAGCTCTTCCTTCACGCCGACCACATCGTGAAGGATCGCTGCGTCGGCCGCCTTGCTCCCGGTGGTATTCGCCTCCCGGAGCATCTCCTGGAGGAGAAAGCCCAATCGCTTGCCGACCGGTTCGCCGCTGGTGTCCGACAGGACACCGTGGAACGCGGTGATGTGCGACCGGAACCGGTCTAGCTCCTCGCTGACGTCCATGCGATCGGCCAGAATGGCGATTTCCTGCGCGAGGCGGCCTTCGTCCACGGCCAGACCGTCGGCCAGCTCCCGGACGGCCGCCCGAAGGCGATCCCGCTGGGCCAGCAGGCGCTCCGGCGCCCGAAGGGCGATGCGCTGGAGCGCCGCGTCCACCATCGCGAGGCGATCCCGCAACACCGTGGCGAGGCGCGCTCCCTCATCGGCCCGGGCGCGTCCGAGATGGTCGAGGGCGCAATCCACGATAGCGACCAAATCGGCCACCGTGCCGGTGTCCTCGTCTTCACGTGGCGCCGACATGACGTCCGGCATGCGGAGCACCGTGGCGAGGTCAACGCCACCGGACAGGCCGTGCCGATCGTGCAAATCACGCAGCTGCGCGACCACGGCGGCAAAACGGTCGTGGTCGATCGCGATGGCCTGCGTGGCCAGGCGCTCGCTTCGGGCGGTCAGCGTCACATGGCCACGACTGACCTTGAGCCGCATCGCCTCGCGCACCTCGGTCTCCCAGCGCCCATAGGCGCCCGGCAACTTGATGCTCGGCGAGAAAAACCGGTGATTGACCGTGCGCACTTCGACCAGCACCCGAGAGGTGCCGACCGTGCCTTCCGCTTGGCCGAAGCCCGTCATTGACCGAATCATGCGATGGGCAATGAAACGCGGACGGCGGAGTGCGTCAACCGCCTCAGTTCCAGAACTCCCACCGGACACCATACGTCTGCACGGCCGGCGGCATCGTGATCCCGCGAATCTGCTCGTACGCCCCGCCGGTGAGGTTGCGGTACTGGTAGAACAGCGTCGCGCGTTGAATGCGC